>JASIJX010000276.1 GCA_030049955.1 Acidobacteriaceae bacterium | reverse complement strand
GGAGCGGGCACGGTGCTGGATACCCAAACAGCGGCGCGCTGCGTGCAAGCAGGCGCGCAATTCATTGTCAGTCCAACACTCAACCGCTCCGTTGTCCGCTACTGCCGCAGATACAGCATTCCAGTGATCCCTGGCGCTTTCACCCCGACGGAGATCCTTGCTGCATGGGAGGCGGGGGCGAGCTGCGTAAAGGTATTTCCGGCCTGCTCCGGTGGCGGCCCTGATTTCATCCGTGCGGTTAAAGCGCCCCTTCCGCAAGTCGATCTGCTTCCCATGGGAGGTGTATCCGTGGCCAATGCTGAGGACTACATTCGTGCCGGCGCCTTTGCATTGGGGGTGGGAAACGATCTCATCAGCGCCTCAAAGATCGCGCGTCAGGATGTATCCGAGATCGTGGGACGAGTAAGGGATTACAGCATGCGAATCGACGAAGCGAGAGCTCCTCGAAGCGCCGAACGAAGTCATGCCTGAAGTGAATGAGGAGAGAAGCTCTGCATGGGCTCTGTTCACGAAAAAAGCCGCAACCACTGCAGCATTCCCTATGTCATCTTCCTGGGAGCTGTCGCGGCTTTGGGAGGGCTGTTGTTTGGCTTCGACCTGGCAATCATTGTCGGCGCAGGTCCGTTTCTCTCAGCACACTTCAATCTCTCCGATCTCGGGCTTGGCTGGGTTTACAGTTCGTTACTATTCGGCTGCATCTTCGGTGCGGCGCTGGCCGGTTCGCTCACCGACCGCTTTGGGCGGAAACGTCTGCTCCTGATCGTTGCAGCGACCTTCGCTGCGAGCTCTCTTGTAACGGGCCTCGCGCCCGATGTTCCGGTTCTGATTGTGGCGAGATTCTTGGGAGGCTTGGCCGTGGGAGCGGTGTCAATCCTTTCACCGCTATACGTGGCCGAAGTCGCCCCAAAGAATATTCGCGGGCGCATGGGCGCTGCTTATCAGATGTCAATTACGAGCGGAATCCTCATTTCCTATCTCATCAATTTTGGCTTGCGGAATCTGGGAAGCACGAATTGGCGTTGGATGTTCATCAGCGGATGCCTCCCTAGTCTTTTGTTCGTTGCAGTCCTCCTTGGTGCTCCTGAGACCCCGCGCTATCTTTTCATTTCAGGGAGAAAGAAGGAAGCGTGCGAAGTTCTTGGCCGTATTGTGAGCCAGGACGAATTGAATGTGGAAGCCGCAGAAATCGAAGAAAGCCTACGGAATTCGGGACGAGAGATTTCCATTAAGGACCCCCGTTTGCGCCGGGTTCTGGCTCTCACATTGGTCCTCGCGGTTCTGGTTCACGTTTCTGGCATTGATACAGTAATCGACTATTTGCCTCTCATGCTCAAGTCGGAGGGATGGACAATTGACACTGCTCTGCTTTCGACGTTTTTGATCGGCAGCGTCAACTTTGCGTTTACTGCGATATCGTTCTGGACGATCGATCGCTTTGGAAGGCGCGCCCTCTACGTTGTGGGCTCACTGGGAATGTTCTGCTCCCTTTTTCTTCTCTGCATCAGGGCGAACACGGGCCAACTGGCAGGGCCAGCCAGCATCTTTCTCTTCGCGATGTTTATCGCATTCTTCGCATCCTGTATAGGGCCGGCCTTCTGGACTCTTATCCCGGAGCTTTTTCCGAACCGCGCACGAGGCCGCTTGATGATGCTGCCGGTGATAACCCAGTGGCTTACAAATGCGACTGTTGTTCTTTTATTTCCACTTTTGTTCCACCGCGTTGGGCCTTCTTTCACGTTTCCTTGCTGGCGTGCATGGCCGGCCTCCAGGCATTCGTTGCGTGGAGATTTCTGCCCGAAACTAAGGGCGCTACCCTCGAAGAGATCGAAGCGAATCTCGTCCGCGGTGCTTTTCGGAAGAATGCGGCTCGCGACAAAGCAAGAACGGCAACCTATGATCCAGTTGATTTGAATTCCACGCCGAGATCCCAAGAACTCGATTGAATGTAATTTCGTACAGAATAGGAGAACCGCTCATGTCCGAATACGAACTTTCCTTTCCTGGACAGCTGGCTTTGATTCAGCAGTGCCTCGTCGCGCAGAAAGACAATCTGGTATCGGTCGCGAAACTCTTTGCGGATGCAATTGGCGCTGGCGGCCTCGTTCACGTATATGCCAACGGACATTCACGGCTTGCCGTCGAAGAACTTTGCGTACGGATGGGCGCCCTGACAGGATTTCATCCGATCCTGCCGGCAGTCCTTTCGACGTTTACCGATGTGATCGGGGCTAGCGGTCTTCGACTGGCTCAGGCAGTGGAACAGGTAGAGGGCTTGGGTCCGAAATTGCTTGATGAGGTGTATATCGCGCCAAATGAGCCATTGATCGTGGTCTCCGCAACCGGACAAACGGCGGCGGCTGTCGACATTGCCTTGGAATTTACGCGCCGCATGCCCGACAATCCGCTGATCGTCATCGCTTCGCATCGTCAAGCGTCTACAGCACCGCCTAAACATTCCTCTGGGATGACCCTCTTTCATGTTGTTAACCAATCTCGTCGCGGGATCTTTCTGGATAACGGGATGCCAATGGGCGATGTGAGCACAACAATCGAGGGAAAGACCGGAGTGTACCGAATCGCACCGCTCTCATCAATCGGCGCGCTCTCTATCGTCCAGTGTCTCAATGAGCTCACCCTTCGGATTCTAGATTCGCGCGGTATCCGGCACTGCGTTCTTGAAAACATGCACCTAAGTCAGGCCCGCGAAAATTACGATTTGTGGCTCAATGATCAACACCGCCGTTACGCACGAGCTATGCACAACCCAAACATTTCGGAAAGTGCCGGATGACTGCGAGAACCTACATGATCACCGCGAGCTCTGGAATTGGAGCAGCTACTGCGAGACAACTTGCAGGGCGCGGGGCCGTGTTCGGGCTTATCAGCAACAACGAAGAGACGGGCCGGTCGCTTGCGGCCGAGCTGCGGGAGCTGGCTTCGGATTGCGAGTACTTCTGCGCCGATCTGACACACCAGGAAGCCGCGCCGAGGACCGTTGGCTTACTAAAGAAGAGATTTGGAAGAATTGATGCTCTCTTCAACGTTGCCGGGATAGGAGGAAGGAGCATTGGCGACGGCCCGGTTCATGAATGCACCGAGACGGCATGGAAACGCATCTTGAGCACAAACGTCACCACTCAATATCGGATGTGCCGTGAGGTGCTGCGCATCATGCTCAAACAGGAAGCAGTCGAAGGCGAACGTGGTGTTGTCCTCAACATGAGTAGCGTCCTTGCGCTGCACCCCGATGCGTAACACTTTCCCGGCGTGGCGTATGCCGCCAGTAAGGGAGCCATCATATCCATGACCCGCACGATGGCATCTTGCTATGCTGACTGCGGCATTCGCGTCAACGCGATTGCGCCGGCGCTGGTCGAGACTCCCATGAGCCGGAGCGCAACTTCTGATTCTGCGCTCCGGGCGCACATGAGGGTTCGTCAGCCATTGCTGGGAACCCTATGCGGCCAGAAGATGTCGCCGGAACGTGCGTGCACCTGCTCACGAATTCTTCACGAGCCATCACAGGTCAGGTATTTTCCGTGGACGCGGGTTGGGCTTTGGCATCGGGGCTGGGATCATGACGTTTATATACGCTAAGAAAATCCTGGACAACAGGCAATATGACGTAATCGTTGTCGGATCGGGTTCTGCAGGCGCTACAGCAGCCATCGCTGCAGGACGCAGTGGCGCCAAGACGCTCCTTTTAGAACGCTTGCCGTTCCTGGGCGGAACAAGCACCGCAGTATTGGACACGTTTTACGGGTTCTACACTCCTGGTAGCAGCGCCCGCAAAGTGGTTGCTGGAATCTCAGATGACGTGATCGACGGATTGAAGGAATTCTCATCATGGGTAGAGAGGCCTAATACGCATGGTGCCGGAACAGGAGTTACCTATCACCCCGAGTACTTAAAGGTCGTCTGGGAGAACCTGGTGAAAGGAGCGGGCGTTGAAATCCTGCTCAACGCCTGGGTTCAAGATGTAGTCGCAAGGGAGGGCCGAACCGAATCACTTATCGTGGCCACAAAGGCTGGCCTGCGGCGCTTTGATGGCGATCTCATCATCGACGCTACGGGCGACGCCGACATTTGTCACTTCGCGGGCATCGGATACGAAAACGCTGGTGACGTCGAGCCTGCCCAAACCCTGACAACTACGTTCAAACTCGTGAATGTCGATATCGCAAGACGAAAATCCATCACGAAGAGTGATCTGCACGCCTTGATGGCACGCGCGGCTGAATCAGGAAAATTCAGGTTGCCACGGAAAGAGGGCAGCGATCACATCACCCCCGTGGATCACATGACAGCCACAATCATGACCCGCCTGCCATCCTTCCGCAAATTGGAATCCGGCGCGGTTAATGCGACCGATCCAGAACTGCTATCAGCCGCCGAAATGGAAGGACGGTCGCAGGCGATCGAATATATACGCTTTCTGCGAGATTACGTACCCGGCTATGAAAAGGCACAACTGGCCTCGTTCGGGACGCAGATCGGCGTTAGGGAAACTCGGCGGGTCTACGGCGATTATCGGTTGACGAGAGAGGACGTCTTGACCGGCAGGCAATTCGCGGATCAGATTGGACTGTGGGGCGCCCCCATCGAAGACCATCATGAAGGCGCCGATACCGTTTGGCACTATCTTCCGGAGGGACAATGCGTGGGCATACCTTATCGAACATTGATCCCGCGGGATGGACAAAATGTGCTGGTCGCCGGCCGATGTTTTTCTGCCTCGCATGATGCGCACGCTAGTGTCCGTTCGATGGCGCAGTGCATGGCCATGGGCCACGCTGCCGGAACCACCGCGGCCATGGCATGGAAGAACAGGTGCACTCCTCGTGACGTAGCGACTGAAGATTTGCGCAACCGTTTGCGCAGCGAAGGCGCGATCCTTGAAGCGGAGTAAGTCATGCAGCCGTTTTTGATTGGAGTTGACTGGGGCGGAACGCGGATCAAGATCGGGTCCGTCACCCTGGAAGGTGCAATTGAGTCGCATGAGGTGCTGACTGTCGACAAGGCATCGGGAGCCGAGGATTCGTACAACATTATCGTTCAACATTTAAGCCAGCTCATTATCAAGCACGGCAAACCTATAGCCGTTGGACTTGGACTCACTGGACCGACTGATCCGGACCGTGGCGTCGTTCTATTGCCTGGGAAAATTCAGGGAATGGAGGGATTTCCGATTGTTTCGCGCCTCCGTGATGATCTCAAGGTTCCAGTCTGGGCGGATAACGATGGTCGGCTTGCTATGTACGCTGAGCGCTATGCTGGAAACGCGCGCGCTATGGCTGGGCGGTAACATTGACCATCGGAACAGGTGTGGGATCAGGAGTTATGATTGACGGTCGCATTATCGACGATCCGCATCTAATGTTCGGCACCCAGATCGGTCATCTGGTCATCGATACCAGTCACGATCAGCTCTGCCTGATCGGAGCTCGCGGGACCGCGGAAATGCTGTGCTCTGCCACCGCGCTGATTCTGGCGGTGTGCAGTGGATTGCAACGCGGCATCCCTTCCGTCTTGACGGACCGATATTGGAAAGATCCATTTGATGTCGACTTTCGCGCGATTATGGAGGACGGAGTTGCCCGCGGCGATTCGCTTTGTGTGGACGAACTTTCGCGATGGACAAGAGCTTTAGGTTGGTTGCTCGTCAACGTAGTCCACGCTTATTCCCCTCAGGTCATCATCCTCGCGGGCGGAGCAATGGGTGCAGCCCGGTTCTTCATCGACGAGTTGTGCTCGCATGTGAACCGGCATATCTTTCGCTATCCGCGCGGGGTGGAGGTTCCGATCGTGATCTCGGAACTAGGTGATTTGAGCGGGGTTGTCGGTGCAGCGCTCATGGCGCGGGAACGCTTGGACTCAATCCGGCGGAAGCCGAAGTAAGCCGTGATCCCCGCGTCATTGGGTGGCGCGCGATTGCGTCGTCACCGCCGACGGCACCCGAGTTACAAGTGTCATCATCTTGTCTTTGCGAGCGCCATAAGGCAAATTCTTAAGCGTGTGCCGTAACGTAAAGTAACGTTAAAGTAAAGGATTGACAACGCATATTGCGCTTGTCTATAGTGTCGCTATTTGATTCGAAAGCTAAGGCGGGATGCGCAGGTCGGCCGTAGCGCCGAGTGTGGCGAATTTCGATCACCGCTGGAAAAGGGAGAGCAATGAAACTCAGCAGACGGCAGGCTTTACGGCTGATTGGGAGTGCAGTTCCGGCGGTTTCTTTTAACGGCGGCATGAAAGCGGCGCTGGCGCAGAGCGCAGGCAACGGGATTGAGATTACCCAGGGCCGGTATATCGGCACGCGGCCCTCGCTCAAGGCGTATACAATTCCCGATTGGTTTGCAGACGCCAAATTCGGCATTTGGGCACACTGGGGTCCACAGTCAGCAGTGGGCGACGGGGACTGGTACGCGCGTCAGATGTACATCCAGGGCTCTCCGCAGAACTTATATCATGTGCAACGCTTTGGACCGCCATCGAAAGTTGGCTACAAGGACCTGATCCACCTTTTTACCGCCGAGCGCTGGGATCCGGACCATCTGATCGATCTGTACGCGAAAGCCGGAGCAAAGTACTTTTTCAGCATGGGCGTGCATCACGATAACTTCGACCTCTGGGACTCGAAGTACCAGCCGCGGTGGAATGCAGTGAACTGCGGGCCACGCAAAGACATCGTGGGCATGTGGGCCACGGCGGCGCGCAGGCGGGGTCTTCGCTTCGGTATAAGCGAGCATCTGTCGAATAGTTTCGACTGGTTTGCGCCGGCACACCTGAGTGACACGACAGGGCCGCTAGCGGGGGTGCCGTACGATGGTTCCAATCCCGCGTATGCCGATCTCTATCATGATTACGCCGGTATGCCGGCAGATTTTGCGCGGACGGCGCAGGCTATGGGACGCGTGGCGCCGGATAGGTGGAAGCTTCAGTACTTCCGCAGGATCAAGGACGTCGTAGATAAGTATCAGCCGGATCTGTTGTACACGGATGGTGGAATTCCATTCGAAGAATATGGCCTTGCCTGCGTGGCCGAGCTGTACAACGTAGGGCCGGTAAATCAGCACGGGCAGGCAGCTGCCGTATACGGAAGCAAGACCCTGTCGGATTGCGCTGAAGGAACGTGCGCCCTAGATCGCGAGCGGAGCGTGGCAGATCAAATCTGGCCGGTGCCATGGGAGACGGATACGTGCATCGGCGACTGGCACTATAAGGAGGGGCAGGTCTACAAGACTCCCAAGAAGGTTATCGATCTGCTCGTCGACATTGTCAGCAAGAATGGCAATCTGCTGCTGAATTTTCCGCTGCCCGCATCAGGCGAGCTGGATCCCGATGAGATGAGAGTGCTTGAAGGAATCACCACGTGGATGAATGTAAACAGCGAGGGCATTTATGGTTCGCGGCCGTGGTTGATCCATGGCGAGGGGCCTGCGTTGAAGGTAGCTGTTCCGTCCACCGGCAAGGAGTACAACCCTAACGAGAGCAAGGAACCCCCTCTGAGTGCGGCAGACATTCGCTTCACCAGCCGAGGCAAAACCCTATACGCATTCGTGCAAGGATGGCCGCAGCAGGAAGTTTCAATACGTGCTCTCGGTACGGCAAGTCCGCAGCAGCCGGGCAAAGTTCAGGATGTGCGCATGCTTGGACAAAATCAGGCGCTCCGGTTTACGCAGGATGCGGATGGGCTGCACGTGGCACTGCTGGGCGAAAAGCCGGTGGCAGCGGACATAGGAATCGGACTGAAGATTAATTTTGCGTGATCAGCAATGAGCGACGACGGCTGACGATTTGAATGACTGGCCTCCGGCCGCTTCGACAAACCGTCCCAAAATGCGAATGGAATGCGATTTCGCTGATAGCACGGAGGGAAAGCCTCCGCGAGAACAAGCTAACAAATAATATGCGAGATCAGAAAGCGAATGAGCTGACTATCTTCGTCTTCGAACCAAGAAACGGCGGTTACTGTCTTGATGGACCTGATCGAGAACCAATTGGATGTAGAGTCGGAAAGTGCCTTATGAAAGCTTCTGAGGCGATTCAAACGGCATGGGCCAAGGATGAAGAGCTCTTTAGGATTTTGAGTAAGGAGCTGGATTCCTCGGTCATTGGACCTAGCCGAATCTGTCACTGAGTTCGGCAGCGGCGCATATTGCATGACAGCGCCCGACCCACCCTTCGATCACGGCCGCTCCCGTTCAACGGCCATTCTGATCTTGCGACAATTGGCCGCGTCCTCTTGCCCGGCTGGAATTGTAGCCAATGATCAGCTCGAGTTACCAATTAAGGTCTTTGTTAAAAGAGCGTCACAATTTCGAAACGAAGCGCGTAGAGCAGAACCCGGCAAAGTCAGATTGGCCGGGGTACTCGATGCGCCGAGCCGTCCTATCAATTGAGTGCATCATCTGAACAATTAAGGCGGAGACACCAATCGCTATCAACTCTATACTCATTCCGTTTGTGCGCCAGAAGCAGGTTCCCAATCGTTCTCACGCCATCTTTTATCCGGCATCGTCCGAAGCGGAAGACACAATGTAAAAGTCCGGAGAGTGCAGGATGGGTCTCGCCTCTTGCGCGGCAAGTCAATGCGCTGCAACCAGGTATTCACGACGGCTAGCGATAACCCAACCAGGCAGGTCGATCATTCACCTTCATCGATTGCCAAACGCGAACGGCGGAATCGCCGTATCCATTTAATGGAGGAGAACAATGTCACTGCATCTCCCCGAAAGACGCATCAGTCCCCGTCACAATCAGGCATTCAACATTGCCGGACGGAGCTTGTCCGCGCATCTAAGCGCATTCACTCTCTTCATGCTGGCCCTGGCTGCGTTCGGAGCTGGAGCACAAACGTCCCTACGCAACCAACCAGGATATTACGCCGCCGTATTACAGCGGATATAATGTCCCGGTTTCTGAGGCGCTGAACCTGGACTTCTACAATTGGCCGTTCTCAAACAACACAGAGTACGCGCCACCCAACCCCACAGTCTCTCGTATAAATGCCGGCAACAGTTAGGACAATATAGAGACCGCGCGTGGAACCTTCAGTTCTACCGCGGGCAACCTCGTTTTTTCATGGTCCGGCAACTGCTCCAGCATCTCAGCTCCTGAGGACAACTCAGGGTGGATTCCTTACGCTGACTGCCAGAATGCAAATTCGAAAATCACAGAAGGCGGAAACACGGAAATCGCCGGCAACCTACTCTATACGTTTCTTGGTGCACCGGGATGGGCTTCCAGCGGAGGAGGTTCAGGCTGGCCAGTTTCCGCTGTTAGCGTGACAGGATGTACCACCGGAACCTGCACGGTTCAACTCACGATCGATGCCACGGAGTTTACTATCCAGGCATCCAGCCCGGTCTACGATGTCATCGCGATAGCTGACGCCGGCACTCTCGACAATGGCTATAGCTTAAACACGACCGCCTCTTCCCTGACCGCTGTGAGCGGTTCAGGCGCATCTTTAGCCATCACATTTTCGCTGCCTGAGAATTACTACAACGGAAACACACTGGAGACTCGGGTCAACTACACTACCAGCGGAACTGACCTGGCGTATGTCACCTACGGCGCCAATTATCCCCCTCAGATGTTCAGGCCACGGATACATGTCAATCGAATATAGGGGGCATAAGCGGGCTCGATGTATATAACCCGTCGGTCACAGGAGACTGCTACTTCAGAGAATTTGTCACCTGGTTCATGGCGCAGAACTGCAATGTCACGAGTGTTCCCGCTTCTCCACTTAAAGAGCAGTGCACAATTCACTACTTCGAAGGGTGGAATGAATTCAATTCCGATGGATCTTGGCAAGGCAACTACCTTTAGCTTGCGATTATGCAGACGGACGCTGATGATATTATTCATCAATTCTGCGCCGACTGTTACTTTATTGCAGGGAGCGTATCTGCACTCGATGGGTATCATCAGCATTGTCCGGTGGCACCGCGCACAAATGACGATTGCTCAGCTGCATATTCCCAGGCAATGGGCCAGTTCTTATACTATTGGTACCTTCATGCCACGGAATCCAGCCGCCATTCGGGAGTAGGCCTGGACTTAACTCCGGATGCCATCAGCGTTCATCCGTATCCATCCAGGTTAAATTCAGCCACGGGGCAGTATTATCCCATGCCGGAGACGAATGTACCTTATAGTTCTATTGAACCGGGTTGCACTGCGGCGAATAACCCCAGCAACTTTACTTCGGTGAGCTCGACAGAGCCGACCCATCTTTATTGTCGCGATTCGGTGATCAGTGTGATCAACCAGATGGGCAATCCCAGCACGGGTATCCTATCCCAGGCAAACACGGTTGACAATTACAGCTATTTCCCTACCTCAACGCCGGTATGGAATACCGAGAGCAGTTATGGCATATGGTATGACTCCGACTAGGGCACTACCACAGCAACCTCACCAACGGATGCTCATGATGATAGCCTTACCAATTACATTGATCAATCGTATGTTGCGCGGCAGATTATTCTGACTGCTGCGAGCGGGGATGCTTTTAACGCTTGGTATCAGACGGATAATACTACCTGGGGGCCACTCTACTTCCTGCCCGCAAAGGCATGGCAGCCTGGAACCGCATATAGCATAGGCAATTTTATTTGGGACGGGTAACGATTCAGGAGTGCACCACTGCAGGAACAAGCGGCAACGGGCCCAGCCAATCCAGCTTCAACAACACCTCGGGCCAGACGACATCGGATAACACAGTCACGTGGACAGCTGAAAGTACAAACTGGCCTGCGTGACAAGCTATGCTTAAGGAGCCTTAGTTTGGGATGGTACCCATGTTCAGGAAGCCCAAGAGGCGGAGTGTCAGGAAGTTCGGCACCGAGCTGGAACAGCACGCAAGGCGGCACAGTTACTGACGGCAGCGGCAGCACTCAGATAACCTAGGAGGACGTGGTTGCCAATACAAATTCAGGTGGGCGTAGCGGCATTATTTTTATTCCATCGGCTACCGGCCGCAACTTCAGCCGAATGTATAAATGGCTAAATGGTGTAACATTCTCGGGTTCTTCGTCGTCGTGGTCGTCCTGGGCGCAAAACCAAGCCTACGCGGTAAACGACACGGTCTACGATGGCACGTTTGGCCTGCAACGCGTTGTAACTGCTGGCACGTCAGGGTCATCGGCACCGACATGGGCGAAAGGCATGTACTACCAGACCACTGATGGCAGCGTGACCTGGGAGCTGATGGGAACCCCAAAGTGCTACGATACCAGCACATTCTCCAGCGGGACCATTCAGAATGCGCCCTGGGTTTGCCCGATTAACGAAACTGGCGGCAACACGGGCTGGCTGGTATGGTACACCCCGCTCGACTCCAGCTTCTCATACAGTGCCAACCGGCATGACCTGTGAATACACGCTGCAGGAGCCAGTTATACTGTCGCCGGCGGCGATTCTAAGTCGGTATATAACCAGCCTGAGCTGTTTGACACAACCACTTGCCCCTAAGGCGGTTCTTTTTCTTTCGGCAAGGTGCAGGAAAGCGGAAAGCGTCGGTGCTTCCCGCTTTTCTGATCCGATGGCGTATGCGCCGACTGCCCGCTTCGGAGAGGATCGAAGCGGGGAACGCGCGTGACGAGCAGAGAAAGGTGCCGCAGCCGGGCGGAGCAGACTTTTTTACAGGCAATGGCGAGTGGACTTATCGGGTGATTCCCGAGCGGGGAAAGTTGCCCGCTGGAATCGACTTTGGCGGCACACACGGCGACTTCGACGGAAGGTTTGTACGTACTGTCACCGAACATCTGCGCCGACCTTGCCAGATCAGTTTCTATGGAGATTATGCGGTCATTTCGGAGATCGAGGACCGTGCCGTTATTCTCGACCGCGACAATGTTCCGGTCGCGTTTCTCGGCGATAATTCACGTCGACCCCAATGGGCCAACTATGACCTCGCCCCATCCGCAATCTCCGCTGTCACGTTCAGCGCGGCACACGGATGCTTCATCGACGAGGACGCAAGTATCTATATATCCGATTGGAATAAGACGGGCCGCATCACAAAACTGGCACGCATACGAGGGTAATGGCCGACTTCATAAGAACGTTCTGTTTCGCCGCATCCTTCGAAGGCATCTATAAGATGACTTTCAAGAGGGCGCACACCCGGTGATTCCGGCCGGAGATCTCCCTTCATGCAATCCTTTTTTCAGTTGTTCCATGGAGCTCCATCCGGAAGCTCCGTGTAAAGAAAATTCCTTGCGGAGCAAAGCAGGATTGCATCCCTTAATGCGCTTGAATTGGCGGTTGAAATGGGCATAATTACCGAAACCCACCCGGTAACAAATGTCAATCAGGCTCTCATCCGTCTCAATGAGGCACTTCGTAGCCTCTGCAATGCGCAGCTCATTAATGTATTCAGTCATTGTGCGGCCGGTCGTGCGCTTAAAAAAGCGGCATAAAGAAGCTTGATCCATGTGAACTTGTGATGAAAGACGGGCAAAGTCGACGTCTTCGTTGAAATGCTGGTCCAAATACTGATAGATATTATCAATGCGCCGCTTGCTCGCCGTCCGGGGAA
This sequence comes from Acidobacteriaceae bacterium, assembly GCA_030049955.1. The sequence goes on along the minus strand of JASIJX010000276.1, from coordinate 8,025 downwards.
AGGATTGCGGTCCACTTGACGCCAGCACTGCACCTTGCCTCTCCTCCGCAAGATCCACCAATGCCGAAAGTAGGGTAACTAGTTGTCTGGCCGGTGAAAGAGTCGGGAGATCCGCAAGATACTTAGCCACAGTTCGGCCGATTGGAGTATTTCCAAATGCAATTCCGCGCCTTGCCCGGAGGAGCAATTGGGCAACCTCATGAAGCTCCCGCGCTTGATGTAGGCGGTCTCCCAAGAAATCCCCGCGAAACTGCGTAACCACCGCACGATGCAATTGTCGCTTGGGGTCAGATGACGTGGAACGCCAGGTGTGAGGCAGGTTAGGGCCAATGAGCACCAGGTCGCCGGGGCCATACCCTTGAATGCAGTCGCCCACCAATCTTTGTCCCTGGCTGTCAAGAATAAGTGTTAACTCAAATTCGGAGTGATAGTGCCAGTGAGATAGAAAAGCAAACTCACATCGCTCAAAGACCAGAAGCCGCGACGCATGACCGACAATTTCTTCAAAGCTGGCCTTCATCAGGAGCCCATCCTACGGCGTTAACTCGTCCGTGTTTAATGCGGAGATGCCACGGAGATAGGCGCGGCTGCGGAGAGTAACACCGCTTCACGTAGTAAATTTTGCGGTGGATCGTCTCCCGCGAGCGCAAGGCGCACATACTCTGCGGCAGGAGGTGCGGTTATAGCAATGCCTCCAGCAGTCGCGGGTATCTCCACTGCCGGGTCGTCCGTCCTTTTCCAGTGGTAGGCCATCCATTCAATCGATGCCTTCGGTGCGGACGACCCTTTGCCAACGACGCCGGCGCGATAAACGCGTCCAGGAGTTACAGGGATGTTGTCAGAGTGCCAGCAATGGCACTGGTTTTCATGGCGCCAGTGGTCCGGGCTTGTCGATGAAACCCAGTGCAATAAGAATGAGGCGTTCTGGAGGAGGTTTCCCGGCGTCAACGAACTCTGCAGATGCCAACTGAAATGACGTTGTTCTTCGTTTGATACGGTAAACGGGTCAGTAAAGAGCGGTTCCGCGCCGGCGCGTTCGATCGCGGCGCGATACGTTCCCGGCGGCAGATTCCTAAAGTAAAACGTGCCGGAATATCTTGCTGCGAGCCTATCCGTAGGTGCGCTCAGGGTGCTGTAGTTGGTGCCTAACAAGACGAGTTTGGCAGGAAGCAGCGGAAATTCGGCTGTGGCCGGAGCCGTTACAGTGGCCACAATCGAACCCGATTCCGCCGTAGTCGTCTTCGCAGACAATACGAGCAGCGTGTGAATCACGTCCGCGGTCACTCTTGCCGTTTCCTCCGCGCAATCCAAGGCCATCGGCTCGATTGTCGCTCTGTCATTGGCTTCTGCAAAGGGGAGCATGCGTTTGGCAATTTTCCCATTGCGCTCGATCAGGCCATCCATGCGCCGTCGCAATCCCTTTACCGCCTCTTCATCGGTGTTTCCCAACAGTAAGGGCTTATATTCGTGAAGATCGATGTGGCTCGCATCCAGCCAGTTTTCCATTTTGGTGTGGTTTGGTCCGGTCAAGCCGATGGCGTGCGGTGGGGATCCTGAATCTGTAACGAAGTGCAATAAGCTTCCCATCCAGCGAACCGCATTCTCCTGGTCTTCCGTTCTCAACGCCTGTAGTGCTCTCAGAAAGAAGGGAACATAGGTTCCCCGGACCCCAGGAACACCGTGATCGAATGTGTGGGGTGCGGCAGGAAAGAGCAAGTAATCGTTGCCAAAGTATTCGGAACTGACTTGCGGATAATCATCCGGAGGGACATGCCAGTTTTCTTGAACAACTACGAAGGAGTCTACCCAGTCACCCATCTCAACCGTGTCGCGAAGATGTTCGACTTGGCTCCCTAGACGCACGTCTATCTGGTCGTCGGCCGGAATTGCCGTAAGAGCGCCGTCAATAATCTGTTGATGAGGAATGCCTCCCCACGCGTGCAAATATGCCGGGATGAAGCCTGCAGCAAACACAATGCAGACAGAGGCAATGATCGGTGACCACGAGCACTGGCGAACATTCATAGTTTGTAATCTTCTCTTTTTAAAGTCCTTCAGAGGTACAACGCCCCAGCCTCATTTCTCGCTGAGGCGTTGCTCGATCCAAGTGACAGCGAGCGCTACTGCTGGTTTCCGCTTCCGAAGAGATATCTTACGGAGAACTGCATCTCTCGAGAATCGTTCGGAGCGTCTCTTTCAGTTGTGATCGACGCAAAAGCGGAGCTCGTATAAGTCAGTGTCCCCGGTTGACCGAAATTCGGCGTGTTCGTTACGTTGAACATGTCTACACGAAACTCCAACACGTTCTCCCTGGGCATGGTGAATGATTTCCATCCGCTTACATCGCCACGGTGGAAGGCCGGGCCATTGGCTTGGGACGGCGCTGCGCCCATCGCGGCAAAGTTCGTGTCCTCTGGAGTTGTTGGGTTCTGCGTTGGATCGCTAAACGCTGCGGCATTGAGCCAATGAGTTATGTTGTGAGCGCCGCTATACACTTGTGACCTCGTGGCAAGTGCATAGCAAGCAATGGAGGCTGCATGTGTACTTGCGCAACTGACGTTCACCGGTTGACCGCTCTGATAGGTAACGATTCCATCCATATTCCAGCCGCCCAGGAGATCGTTTGTAAATCCTTTGGTGCTAAGCCACTTGCGGCCATAACCGAAAGGAAGCGCCCATGTCCCGCCTCCATGGACGACATTCTCCGATTGGAAATCTTCAGGACCATACTCGCCTTTCATCCCAAACCCCGGAACCTGCGGTGCACGATATGACTCTGAATTGAGAATATTTGTATCTGAACCATATCCGAGGTATCTCGACCACGTGTAGTCGGCGATCAGGCTTGTTCCATTGCGATTCAGCTTCTCATACTTTGCCTGGAGCGAATTATAGTTATTCGATCCCTCATTCCAGTCGTAGATGTTGCTCGTTGGAAGACATGGATACTGGTCGTAGTAGACCTTGGTATCTTCTGTCGTCGGGTTAGGATTGCCGGGGTCCACATCGTGATACAAACCTGCGTCATTGCAAGTAGCGCTGGCACTCACAGGGCTAAGCGAGAATGTTGTTGGAATGACCAAATCTGGTCTGTTGAAGTCAATCGTGCTTTCGACATGTCGCGAAAGACTACCCACATACGCAATTTGGAAGTATTGCGAAGTGCTCAACTGCTGTTGCAAAGTCAGATTGCCTACTTCGACATAAGGCACGCGGACAATGTACTGGTTTCCGCGAGGCCCTATCTGATACCCCAGTGCCAGTGTCGGCGTCAAAGGGATGTCTGAAAACCCCTTGTCCACAGGGCCAATGGTATTGCCGGAATCCGATGCAGGCCCGCCCTGGTTGTTTGAAGTGATGTCAATGCTAAATGAGAAGGGATAATTATCACCGGCGTTATATCCGTCTCCCCGATTATAGAATCCGGCATACGAGATTCCGAATCCACCACGCAGTACTGTCTTTGGCCAAAGGCTCCACGCAAAGCCGACTCGGGGCCCGAAGTTCTTCTCATTCACTTGACTGAGCTGCTTATTCGAGGTGTACGTGATGGCGACTCCCTCCTGCGCCATCAATGAAGTGAATGATGCAGACAGTGGGATGTCTTTGGAGCGAGCGTCAATCAAATACAACGAAGTGCCGTTGCCGCTTGCAAAGGACGGAACAAAGTTGGCGCCGTGGCCATACTTGTCGACGCCTTGCTCAAAGTATTCCCAGCGCATGCCCAGTGTCGCGGTAAATTTGCTTGTAAGCTTCCAGGTATCGTTGTAATACAGGCCTAAATAGGGTTTCCGATAATCCTGTTGAGATAACGGCGATCCCTCAAGCTGGGATGCCCCGCCGACGTAGTTATATGTTTCGCAACCGGTGCCACTGGCGGCCACGCCAACGATTACCGTGCAGCCTGTCGCAGTCGAAGCGATCGGTTCAATAACAAATTGAGCGGGACCCGTGCTTGCTGTGTTGCCGGCAGCGCCGGCAGATGTAGTTGGTAGGTCGGAATATGAGCCGGTGTAGTACGTTAGACCATGAGGAAATTGGCCCGAGTTAATGGCGTTCTTCGATCTCTCGTAGTCCACGCCAAAGCGCATGGAATGGCGACCCTTTTCGACAGAAACATTATCCAGGTATACCGATTCCACGCCGATCTCGTCCAAGGGGAGATTGTTGTGCGTGCCCAACTCGGCTAGTCCGGTGATTTTCATTTGCTCGAGGCCGCCATTTCCTGCCACGTCCGGTATTCCAGGAATGCCGTACTGGGCATTCAGCCCAGCCTCCGCGCCGTAGGGCTCAACTCTGTTCATCCAGTCGCGGTCGTAGCCGAGTCGTAATTCATTGAGAACCCAGGGCGAGAAGGTGTGGGTTTCTCCAATGGCTGCACCGAACACGACATCGCTCTCGGTACCTACGGAAGCAGACGTGCCGCAATTGGCAAGGGTTGGGCAGGGATTCGGGATAACACGCGGTAGAAAGCCGTAACTGCCGCGCGCAAATAGCTGGTCCCTGGGTGAGATATTCTCATCTACGCGAGAGTCAAAGGTGTTAAAGTCCGACTGCAGCAAAGGAGCACTGACGTAATTGTTCACGATGTTCCCACTGTTCGCGTTCGGTAACGGGAATAAAGCCAGCAGCCCCTTCGAGACCGAAGAGATGCGATTTGCCGGAATCATATTGCCCGCAAACGGCTCCCGAACGTAGCCGCCCGTAGTCGCAGTCAGGCCAGTAAGTGGATCGACAAAACCTTTGCTAAGGTACCGTGTCGTTGCCGGGTCGAAAACTTGACCGATTTTGGTGACCCTGCCCAGGATATCTGTTTGTGTACCGGTCTGATATGTAAGAAGATCGGTGAAGTTCGTAAAGCCCGAGGATTGCTCCGTGGCCGTGGGGACCGATGAGGTGTACGCCTCTCCTTGCACGCTTCTTAGAGACGAATAATCGACAAAAAAGAATGTGCGATTAGTGCCATGGTAGAGATGGGGGATGTTCACCGGGCCACCAAGGCTGAATCCAAACTGGTTGCGAGAATATGGCGGACGAGGTTGCCCGGCATGCTTTAGAAAGAAATCGTTGGCATCGAAAAACGAATTCCGGTTAAATTCCCAAATGTCGCCAAAAAAGGTGTTCTGACCTGACTTGGTCACGGCATTGACGATTGCGCCACCCGAGCGGCCATACTCCGCGGAGTAGTCCCCTGTTTCAACCTTGAACTCCGCGAGACCCTCCGGGGGAGGCAGAATTGTGAAGGCATTGCCATCACCGAAGTCGGATTGCAGATTGTTATTTGGGATGCCATCAAGAAGGTAGTTGTTAAAGGTCGTGATTACGCCATTTGCCGTAAACGTCCCGCTTTGCAACTCGCCATGGCCGTTATCGTAAACCGCGGTAGTCGTGCCCGGGGCCAGCTGCGCCAACAGTGTAAAGTTGCGGCCGTTGAGGGGAAGATTATTGATCGCGTGCTCATCAACGATCTGCCCAACAGAGGCATCTTCTTTCTGAAGGGCCTCCTGTGCTGCCGAAACCGAAACCGTTTCTGTAACCTTCCCCGGTTTCAGAGTAATGGTAACTACCAACTGTTGCTGAATGTTGACAGAGATGTGGGGCAACTCCTCGAGTTCAAAGCCTGAAGCCTGACCCGTGAGCGTATAGACTCCCACTTTCAATGCTGTAAAGATGTAGCCGCCGGTTTCATTCACCGTCTGTTGTTGCGTCAGGCCTGTGTCTTCGTTCTTAATCGAAACAACGGCTTTGGGAACGGCCGCACCAGTTGAATCAACAACTGTTCCAAGCACGGTTCCAGTATCGACTTGTGCCTGCAGTATGCCCGTAAATGTCACAGCAAGAACGACGAACCTTACGACTAGCGCGAGCAGCCTACGGCCGAAAATCAATCGCTGGTCGCAAATCTTTGTCTCATCAAAAATCCTCATCCTGCCTCCCTCAAACTCCCAGAGCTGTTTCGGATCTCATCGCGAATCCAGCAACCCGGCGGATGATGGCCACCGGGCTTCTGAAAGTTAGGCGTTGGGAACCGCTGCTTCAGGAACGCAATTGGCAATATAGGCATACATGCCTGCAGTTGTCAATCCTTAACTTTATCGATGAAGGATCCGTTAAAGAAGGTTGCATTTGTATGACATGGGCGCTGATTCCCTAACCACGTGATCCATGGTGATTTAGAGCTGATAGGGTGATTGGCTCATGCGGGCGATCATCTTTCCGCTAGCGGCCGTGACGCCAGTCGCAGCTGTGGTCACTCCGTCCATACGAGATTTTTGTGAATGCTAATGTGGCCCAGATGCTTATGTCTTTTGCTGTATGTGTCGAGCGGTCTCATAAACCCCGCTTCTGCGCGCCGTGGCTGGCGATCTCGTCGCACGCATGACGCTCGAAGGAAAAGCGGGCCAATTACTGGAAATCGCGCCGGCGATTCCCGCCTTCACATCCCCGGCTTACACCGGTGGGCCGTGACCGGGTCTAACGCGGATCTCAAGTCGTTCAGGCCGATGGCTCGCGCGCCTTGGTTCCCGGTCGCTATCGTCTCGTCGCTACGGGTGCCCAACCGCAGGACGCAACCTCCTCCGCAGAGGCCATCTTCGTCATTCCATAGAGCGTTTTGTCAGTCTAAAATCAGTTCCTCAGGATCAATAGAGCCGGTGTCTCGGACAACTCCAACTTTATTCTCCCAGGAACCAAGCACATGTCGTCGTGCGATATGCGCTGTGCATGGACACGCTTAATGAGACATGTCATCGTGCGGGCTGCGCCTTCCTTCCGGCCGTGGGCCCACATCGGCGATATCGATGGGTTGGAAGCCCAGAGAGAATGCCGGAGAATCGGGCGCAAGCGTAAAATCGCCTTTCTGCCAGTCGCGAAATTTAGGATCGGCAACAACGGAGTGAATATCACTCCCGATATCACGCCACTCGGTCCAGTTCAGAAACAGCGGTTTGGGCCCCGTCTTTTGTTCCATTACAAGCGGTTTTCCAGTCACGTCCCAAAACAGGTTCAGATCGCTCAAAAAGAGAGTATTGCGAGGGTGCTCCGGAGCGGGGTCGACGCCAGCTTCAAAGACCGGCCTTCCATTGGAAAGAAAAATATTGCGCTCGTATGTAGCCGAAAATCCCGGCACGTTATGCTCTTTCTCTTCGTACGTTTCAGGTAAGTCGGCGAGCCCTTCTCCTCCCAGCGCAAAGATGTTGTTGCGTATGGTTATCTCTCGATTCACGCCGCCCACACCCTGAACATAACTGGCATGCGCACTCACGTCATAGACGATATTGTTTTCGATCACGACATGGGCTGTCATCGCATCCGTGTAAATACCCCAGCCTCCATAGGTCCGGTGCTGAATGTCGTGAATCAAGTTGTTGCGCACGATCGTGCCCGGCTGTATTCCCAGGATATACACGCCGCCATGTCGTCGGACATCTTCTGTCCCAAATGAAAAATGTGGTTGTATTCGATCAGGTTGTCCCTGGATACCTGAGTATTGCGCGTCCAGTCCCAGCCGGCAGCGATCCCGGATTGGTAGAGGTCGCTGATTTCATTGCGGGAAATGAGATTGGAATAACCGCAGGTAATCAGGATTCCGGCAGCGCTCTGAAAGATACGGCCTCCGCCTCGCACAAAGTTGTCGGTGATAAGGTTTTTGCCCGAAAACTTCCGCGGATCTGAAGGATAATTGGCTCCGTCTATCTTTACCCCGCCGGCCCCGAGATCGGCGAAGGTATTTCCCTCTATCCGAATATTGCGCCAGCCATCCAACAAACTAATGCCCCAAAACCCGACGTGCTCAATGCGGTTGTCGAAGAATGCGATGTCCTCTGCCCCTTCCAGAGAGACGACGCCGGAAACGGAAGAGGCTGACTGTGGTCCAGAAGCGAATTGCACACCTTTCCCGGCGCGAGGCAAGAGGCTTTTTCCTGAATCTTCAGGACAGCGGTTTTGCTTCACGACATAGGGATTGCTTAACACGAAATATCTCCCCAAGATTGAGTTTCGAAGCATTATTCCGACATTGCGGGG
>JASIJX010000275.1 GCA_030049955.1 Acidobacteriaceae bacterium | reverse complement strand
GGCGGAACGACAACCTGATCGCCAGGGCGTGCGGTTACAGCGATGCAGGCGCCCGGTTCATTGCTGGTGCTCTCCTGCGCGTAGACGATTGCCGTACCCTCCCATATCTCGAACCACTCCGGCGGCGACCAACCGCTGTGTGGCGCGACGGCATGCACATGCCCTTGACTGCGAACGGGCTCATCGCCCAGCTGTCCGCTTGCATAGGCAACTACGCCGAACAACAACATGCGTGATTTGAGCTCGGGTAGATCTACTTCGCGTGCTACGTCCATGGCAATCGCATACACAGGATCTGGGCCAGAACACATGGAATCCTTGAGGCTGGCGCGAATTGCATCGAGCCGCCGATACTCTGGTATCGGGCCGGCAACGCCAGCCCCATAGATAAACCCTAGTTGAACTGGATCGAGGGCAACATCAATCCCCGGATTAAATTGCATGAGTGCTCCTCGCAACCGCATGATCGTGGCACGGTACGCCCGCAGTGCGAATAGGACGGCCGTGCAGGTTTAAATACAACGCAAATAAATTGATCAAAGTGTCGCAAAACTTGCGCGTGGAAGGTGGAAATCGGAAGCTACCGTATAATGACCAACTCAAGCTCGGGCCTCCAGGAGTCGTGGGACGGCGCCATAGAGTGCGGCATCGCTGCCCAAAGCGGCCGCGCGCACAGCCGAGCCGTTCGCTCCCCAGGCGTGGTCGGTCACATGTTGTCGTATAACCGGAAGAATGTCGTTCCCACGGGCCATGACACCACCACCGAACAGCAAGACGGCGGGAGAATATGCATGAAACACTGCAACTGCCAGCGCCGACCATACCTGGAAACAGCGGCCGAGTAGAGAAGATGCCACCGTATCGCCTTCATCGGCATAAGCGAATACCGTCGAGAAGTCGAGTGTTTCATGCGTAGAGAGCGGGCTCTGGAGGTACCCGGGAATTGTTTTTGCAATTGCTTGAAGAGCCCATGTTGAGCTCTCGGACTCTGCGCAGCCCACATTGCCACAAGTGCATTTTCTGCCGCCAAGCACGACCGGTATATGTCCACCAAGGCATCCTGTACGCCCCGAGCCACCACGAAAGATCTTTCCGTTGATTATCACGGCCGTACCAATCCCTGTGCCCAGTGTTATGAGAGCGGCATCCTCGAAACCAGCGGCTGCGCCCCGGTAGTGTTCTCCCATCAATGCCAGTCGCGCATCGTTTTCGAGGATGCAGCGGACTCCCAATTGCTTTCGGGCCCAACTTGCAAAGTCAAATTGGCGGGCTTCATCGAACTTCTCATTTGTCTCAGTAACCGTTGATCCATCCGGACTCACTACGCCGGGAAACCCAAAAACCAGGCCATCCGCACTCGTGGTTTCCACGCCCAGCGTGTAGCAGATTGAGCGAAGGCATCGCGTAATTTCTTTCAGGAGGCTCTCAAATCCAGGCACGCGTTCGGTTACTGCGGAAATCATCTTGGAGGACCGAATGACCCCATCCACCAGCACGGCGCAGCTGGCATGCGATCCACCAAGATCAACAGCCAACGTGATCACTAAGATTTCCTTTGTACTAGCTGAGGCTTGGCGTCTATTTCCACCATGCGAGCCTGAAAGCCGTCGCGTTCAATGGTTTTATAATCGTGTCCCGCATCGCTGGGCCAACAGGCGAGAAATGTCAGCGGCTCATTTCCTGTGTTGGCAACCCGATGAGCAGTATCAGCAGGGATGTAATGCAGCGACCCTGGACGCATTGGCTCTGCGCGGGTCTCGCCCAGTGGCCCCATCAGGAGCAGTGCTCCCACGCCACTGGTCGTTGCGTAGTATTCGGCTCGATTGCGAATCGCATGAAAATGCCCCTTGGTCATAAAGTATTCATTCCCTACCCGACCAGGTTGAATCGTGGTGCTGCCCCAAAAGAGCCCGCCTTCTGTGCCCTCGGGCACGGCCAAAAAGAGTTCCACTGTGTAGACAATTTGATCTTGATCCATCCGGGCTCTGGCTTCTTCATCCTCGAAAACGTTGGCTAATTCGAACAGCCGTTTCTCCGCGCGTTGAACAGCTTCGCCAAAGATATGGCCCGATGCAAAATCAATCGATAGTGATTTCATTCTCATTTTGTCCTGATTCAGTTCATGAGTGGCTCGGAACTTTCTCCCTTGCAAACCTAACAAGCGCCAGCCGGATTCAAACATTTAGAAGTAAGCAGGATCAAAATCCGTGTGGACTACGGTTTATCTTGCAACTAAGTGATATATCAGGAGAAGGTTTCTGTCAAGTGCTTTGTCTGACTAGATGGCGTGAAGAAGCCAGTTCAAAGGCGCAGACAGCGCCCCCATCTCAGGGTGAATCTCTGCTAACGGGGAATGGACACGAATCGCGCCTCGATAACATGGCTGGCATTTTCCTAGTGCCGCCGATCGAGAAGGCCAGTTAAGGCTGGTCCATCCGCACGCGAAAAAAGCTCCCACACGGGGAGCCTTTCCTTCTTTAAAATCTTTGTTTTCTCACCAAAGCGAAACGCGCAGTACGATCGTTGTGCTCTTTCTGTTTTCCTGAGTGTCATTTGCCATAGCCAACTAGACGCTTTGGTTTCTATGGCGGGGACGACGGGGCTCGAACCCGCGACCTCTGCCGTGACAGGGCAGCGCTCTAACCAAACTGAGCTACGTCCCCAACTGCTGCACTTTGAATGCAGCAGCAACAAGGTTGAGTGTATCAGAAAGGCTGCCGTCTCTGCGGCCTCGAGTTGTGGAAACAGCTATGCCGAAAGCGCTGCGCGATTAGCGCGGCTGGAGACGTAGCCCATATCCATCGAAATGCCGCGCACGCACTGCAGCAGGTGGTTGGCAATCGAAGGCAGTTTCTGCGCGGTCACGCGAAACGACGGGCCTGAAATGCTGACTGCGGCCACCGGTTGTCGCTGCGCATCGAGCACCGGAACCGCAATGCAGCGCAGGCCCTCCTCGAGTTCCTCATCGTCAACGGCGTAGCCACGGCGGCGAGTCTTCTCGAGTTCTGTGCGCAGTGCCTCGGGTGTCACGATGGTGCGATGTGTAAGTCGCTCGAAGCGGATGCGGCGGATCACGTCGCTGGCGCGGTCTTCCGGTAAAAAGGCGAGAATCGCCTTGCCAACCGAGGTGGCGTGCACCGGGTTGCTCGCGCCGATCCGGGTAATCATGCGGACCGAGCGCGCTGGCTCGATCTTGTCGATATAAATCATGCGAGCCGCTTCGAGAATGCACAAGTGCGCAGTTTCCTCAGTCTCAGCCACCAGGCGGCGCAGATGAGGTTGCGCACGGTCGCGCAGATCGTACTGCTCAATGGCGCGATTGCCGAAATCATACAGCCGCAGCCCCAAGCGGAACTTGCCGTTCGAGGTGCGCTCCACCATGCGATGGCGCTCGAGAACCATCAGGAACCGGTGGGCTGTGCTCTTATGCAGTTGCAGGGAAGACGCGACCTGGGCCAGACCCAGCGGTGTTTCGCTCTCGCCAAGCAGATCGAGAACGGCAAACGCGCGGTCCAGAGCTTGCACTTTGTAGGTGCCTTGGGGTGCGGTGTCTCGCATAATGGTCCCTTATTCCGCTAATTGATTACAGTTCTAGGCTCTCACCTGATGGGACCGCCGTCAAGCGGCGAGTTCCGCAGTTGTCCCGGCCCCGCCGGTCCGATCCCACCAACGGCGATGAATTCCGCCATCCCGTGTTCTGTATCCTGCACAGAATGGCTACCGCGATGGATTCCAGTGTGGCTATAGCTGGGCCATGTCGCAACTGATGGGCAACCAGCGCGGCCGCAAAACAGAATTCTGGATCCTCGGTCTGGAGATGTGCCTGTACACTGTCCAGCAGTACATTGCTCGAGTTTCAGGACAGGCCAGTTCGTGCTAAGTGCGCGAACCCGATTGGGAGAACGAATGTCGGAGGCACTCAAGTTGCGCATGGGCATGGTCGGCGGCGGCCCGGGTGCGTTCATCGGACCAGTGCATCGCATCGCCGCCGAACTCGACGGAAAAATCCAGCTCATGGCCGGCGCGTTTTCGCAGTCGCCGGAGCGTTCGCGCGAGGCTGGCATCCGCTTTGGCATCGAGCCTGGGCGCGCCTACGCCGATTACCGGCAGATGTTCGAGGCCGAGAGCCTGCGCGCCGACGGCATCGATTTTGTCGTCATCGCCACGCCTAACCATCTACACTTGCCCATCGCCAAAGCTGCGCTTCAGGCGGGCATCCCGGTGATGAGCGACAAGCCCGCAACGGCTACCTATGATGAAGCGCTCGAGCTCGCGCAGCTTGTAGTCAAATCCGGCCTTCCCTATGGCCTCACGCACACCTACGCCGGGTATGCCATGGTCCGCGAAGCGCGCGCCATGTGCGCCGCAGGCAAATTCGGCGCCATTCGCAAAGTGGCCGTCGAATATTTCCAGGGCTGGCTCAGCGGTCCGCTTGAAACCACCGGCCACAAGCAGGCTGCATGGCGCGCCGATCCAGCGCGCAGCGGACCGGGTGGGGCCATCGGCGACATCGGCACGCATGCCTTCCATCTGCTCGAGTACGTCAGTGGCCTTCAGGTTACCGCCCTCAACGCCACGCTGCGCAGCGTGGTTCCCGGCCGCCGGCTCGACGACGACTGCAATGCTTTTCTGCGCATGTCGAACGGCTCGGCCGGCACGCTGGCATGCTCTCAAGTGGCCGCAGGAGAGCTCAACCAGGTGCGCCTGCGCATCTTTGGAGAACGCGGCTCGATCGAGTGGCTCCAGCAGGACCCGAATCGTCTGATCGTAAAGTGGCAGGACGGTCCCGAGGAAATTCACCATGCCGCGGCTGCTTACCTCAGCGCCGATGCGCGCGCCGTCGCGCGCGTCCCCTCCGGCCATCCTGAGGGGTATCTCGAAGCTTTCGCGGTTCTATATCGCGAGTTTGCCGATGCGCTCATCGCGTGGAAGCACGGAAGCGCGAACCCTTTGCCGCCAACTCTGCCCGGCATCCAGGCCGGTGTGCGCGGCATGCGCTTCATCGAGCGCGCAATCGAAAGCCATCGCCAATCGGCCTGGTTAGATTTTTAATTCTGGATCGATTTCTAGTCTCTGATCGAGAACACGAACGAGGGCGGCGAATACGTCACCCACAGCCTTCAATCGCTGCATCTTGGAGTGCAAAATGAAAACCATTCAGGGGCCCGGCATCTTTCTTGCCCAGTTCGCCGGCGATCAACCGCCCTTCAACACGCTCGAAGGCCTCACCAACTGGGCAGGTTCGCTCGGCTTCGTCGGCATTCAGATTCCAACGTGGGATGCGCGACTGTTTGATCTCGCGCGCGCTGCAGAGAGCCAGAGCTACTGCGACGAAATCCGTGGCATCGCGGCCAAAGCTGGCTTGGCGATCACAGAGCTTTCAACGCACCTGCAGGGCCAGCTTGTCGCCAGCCACTCCGCCTACGACACGCTGCTCGACGGCCTCGCACCCGAGCATGTTGCAGGCAATCCGCAGGCCCGCGCAACCTGGGCTGCGGAGCAGCTTTGCTTCGCTGCAAAGGCCAGCCGCAATCTCGGCCTCAAAGCGCATGCAACTTTCTCCGGCGCGCTCGCCTGGCCGTTTTTGTATCCTTGGCCGCAGCGACCTGCGGGACTCATCGAGGAAGCATTCGCAGAACTCGCCCGCCGTTGGCTGCCCATCCTCAATGCCTTCGACGAGGCTGGCGTCGACGTGTGCTTTGAGCTGCACCCCGGTGAAGACCTGCATGACGGCGTCACCTTCGAGCGCTTTCTCGCGGCCGTCAGCGATCATCCGCGCGCCAACATTCTCTATGATCCGAGCCACATGGTCCTGCAGCAGATGGATTATCTCGGCTTCCTCGACACCTATCATGATCGAGTTCGCGCTTTCCATGTCAAGGATGCTGAGTTCCGCCTCGACGCGCGCTCCGGTGTCTACGGCGGCTATCAACCGTGGCTGGATCGTCCCGGCCGCTTTCGCTCGCTCGGCGATGGTCAAATCGATTTCACGCAGATATTCAGCAAGATGGCGCAGTACGACTACCCCGGTTGGGCGGTGCTCGAATGGGAGTGCTGCATCAAACACCCGGAGCAGGGAGCGATTGAGGGAGCGAGGTTCATCCGCGAGCACATCATCCGCGTCACCGACCGCGCCTTTGACGATTTTGCAGGAGGCAGCGCGAACGAGGCTCGCAACAGAAAAATCCTCGGCCTGTAGCGCCGTGCGTATCGGTATTTACGCGGGATACCTTTAATCGCCGCAATCATCCAGCGTCTCGATGGGCGAAGCCGTTCTTCCAGGCGCCACAATCCCGTACTTCAGATTCAGAAACTCTTGCAACTCCTCCGGCGCCAGCGCCGCCAGCTCCTGCCATGTAAGCACCTTCATCCGCACGCGCAACTCGGCGCTCTTCACTGCGGCCATCACCTGGAACCACGCCTCGCGCAGATCAGGCCTGCGTTCATCGTGAATGACGCAGAAGTTCGATTCAGCCGCGTACGCTGCAAGCACATTGCGAATCAATTGATAGCTCGCGTAACCCGGCTCGCCCGTCGGCCGGACCAGCGGGTCAATAATTGCAACCCGATCCGGATCGCCCTGTTCGCTCTCGAACTCCTGCGAAAGATTTTCAGGAAATTCACTGGCCCTGCGCGGTCGCGCGACCGCGATCTCTGTGCGCGGCAGTATATCGCGGTCGAAAACTTCGTCAAAATTCCTATAAGCCTCCACGATGCGTGCCTCGCGCGATTGAAAATCGCTTTCGGTGAGTTTGGCTTCGACCAGCAGCGAGCCCCAGCGCATATCAACCTCGGTCCGGTCCACTCTTCCATTGCGCAGCGGCACCCGCGCCTTCCATCCAAACTCCAATTGCGCATCCGCCTCCACGCCCAGCGCATTCCGCACCGCGCCTGAAGCCACCAC
>JASIJX010000274.1 GCA_030049955.1 Acidobacteriaceae bacterium | reverse complement strand
CCCAGATCGACAACCGCAGGGACGCCGGTGAAGTCCTGCATCAGCACGCGCGCCGGCATGTAGGCGATCTCGCGGCTGGGCTCGGCCTTCGGGTCCCACTTGGCGAGGAACTCGATGTCGGCAGCCGTCACGTTCACGCCGTCTTCGCGGCGCAGCAGGTTTTCAAGCAGTATCTTCAGGCTAAAAGGCAACCGGCTCAGATTGAAGCCGCGGCTGGCAAGCGCCGGCAGCCGGTAAATGGTGTACTTCTTCTTGCCGGAGGTCAACACGGCGCGGCTTTGAAAGCTGTTCATCTTCGAAATCCTCTCTCTCCGCCCACGGCGGATTCTTTTCTGGTCTCGATCGGATACTCGGTCGGATATTCGGCCGCAGGCACAGGCCCGCGAGGCGTCAGGGCGCCCTCGTGCGAAACGGATTCTCTCAGAAATAGATTACTGAGCGGGAAGGATTACCGTCCACGGTCGTGGCGACCGCGGCGGAAGCGCTTGAGCAAAGGCGAAACGGGATGGGAAAAGGCTTCGCACATTACGAAATAATTTTAGCGCCTGCGCAAAGCCGCGGAAAAGGGCACAGCCATTGCTTCACGCTGAGATTGAAGCTGTCAGGCGCACGCCGAGCGCATGAATCACCTTCAGCGCGGTTCCCAGTTCCGGATTGCCCGCCTCGCTCAGCGCCCGGTAGAGCGATTCGCGAGTGATGCCGGTTTCACGAGCAAGCTGCGCCATGCCACCGCGTGCGCGGGCAACAGCCCCAAGCGCCTTTGCGAGGTATTTAGGATCGTCAGATTCCAGCGCTTCCGTCAGGTACGCAGCGATGGTCTCGTCGTCCGTGAGAAACTCGGCCGCGTCATAATCCTTGATTGAGATCGCCATGTCCCTACTCCGTTCCCGGCCATTGCGCCGCAAGCAACTTGGCGCGTGCAATGTCCCTTTCCTGCGTGCCCTTGTCGCCGCCGCAAAGCAATAGCACCATCAACTCGCCGCGCTTGGTGTAATAAACCCTGTAGCCGGGCCCGAAATCAATCTTCATCTCAATCACGCCAGCGCCAACGCTGCGCGTCTGTTCCTGGATTGCCTTCTTGCAGACGGTCGATACGCACCAGAATCTTTGCGCGCGCCTGTCGGTCCCGCAGCTCTTTCAGCCATGCCGCGAATTCTTCCGTTCGCCGGACTCGCACCCGTTCGCTCGATCTCGACCTGAATGAAATTGTAATCTAAAAGCTACACCACTCGCAACTGCCCCGAGACTCACTCCCCGCCAAAATCCCGGTACCGCTCCAGGACATCTCGCTGCGTGATCACGCCTTCGAGCTCGCTCAAATCGGCGCGGTGCACCACCGGCACCACCGGCCAGCGATCCACGTACCTGAGCGCCGTCTCCAGCGGCAGGTCGGGATGCAGCGAGGGCACAGCATCGGCCGTGAGCACCGATTCCACCATCTGCGTGCCGCGCCCCGCGTCCACCATCGACTTAATCTCGGTTTTCGAGATGCTGCTCCAACCGGAAGGCCTGAGCCGCACCAGCAGCACTTCGCGCCTGGCCTGCGCGCTCAGCCGCAGCGCCCGCTCCAGGTTATCGTCGGCGTTCAGCACCGGGTCGGTCGGCGGCTGCATGGCGTCTTCCACACGCAGAATGCTCTCCTCGCGCTGCTCCTCCATCGAGGGCAACTCCAGGCCGTCCTGCCGGCTGAGCACGTCAAAAATTGGAGAGGGCTGAAGCGTCCGCGAGATGACATACGCGAAGGTGTTGGCGACGATCACCGGCACAATGATCGAATAATTACCGCTGACCTCAAGCACCATGAAGACCGAAGTCATGGGCGCGCGCAGGAAGCCGGCAAACAGCACGCCCATGCCCACCAGCGCGAAGGTTCCCGGCGACCAGCTCAGGTGCGGATAGAGCGCGTGCTCGGCGCCACCTACCGCCGCGCCCAACATGGCGCCGATGAACAGCGTGGGCGCAAACATGCCGCCCGGCGTGCCGCTCACAAACGAGAGCAGCGTGGCCACGATCTTGAGCAGCGCCAGGATGGCGAGAAACTGCCAGGTGAACTGCCCGTGCATGGCCTCGTCAATATAGGTGTAGCCGGCGCCCATCACCTGCGGCGCGCCCATCATGGCGATGATGCCGATGAGCAATCCTGCGATCGCCGGCTGCAGGTACTGCGTCCACTGGCTCATTTCGCGAAGGCGCGGACGCAGCTGCTCGATGCCGCCGGCGAACGCCACCGACGCGAGGCCGCCAATGATCCCGAGAATCGCATAGGCAATCAATTCGGCCGGTTGCGTCATCTCTACCGGGGGGATGCGGAACATCGATTCCGAACCGAGGAACCAGCGCATCACTACCACGCTCGAAACCGCCGACAGCACCACCGAGCCGAGAATGCCCGCCGTCCAGCGGCCGATGACCTCCTCGATGACAAACAACACCGCGGAGATCGGCGCGTTGAATGCAGCCGCAAGGCCAGCCGCCGCGCCCACCGGCGCAATCAGCCGCATGTGCTCGCGCGAAAGCCGAAGCCGGCGGCCGATGGCTGAAGCAAGACCCGCGCCAATCTGCAGCGACGGGTCTTCGGGGCCGAGCGACTGGCCTGAGCCGATAGCCAGTGCCGCCGTGATGAACTTGCCGACCGCGGTGCGCAGCGGAATGTAGCCGTTGTATATGTAGAGCGCGGCCTTGGTCTGGTTCACGCCGCTTCCGCGCGCCTTGGGAAAAAAATGGATGACCAGCGCTGCGATCACCAGACCGGTGAGCGAGGGCGCCAGCAGCAGACGCAGCTTCGACGGCTCGGGGTTCGAACCCAACAGCGCCACGCCGCACCAGTCGATGGCAAACCGGAAGCAGACCACCGACAGGCCGGAGAAGACACCGATGAACACAGAGAGAATGAGGAAGAAACGGTCCTCGCGGAAGACAGAGCGCCACACCGCGCTGGGCGTGAACGCATCGCGCGGCGCAATCGCCTCGGCTTGCGCCTCTTCGGATGCGGCCACCTGCTGCAATTGCGAATTCGCGGTCAGCTCAGTCCTCCTCATGCAAGCTGGCGATCAGCAGCAAAGCGCGGTCAGCCTCGCTCTGCGCGCCGCAGTGGCTTGCTGTCTCGTTCTCAATTGTAAAAACCAGGTTCATGGCGGCATGGGCAAGGTCGGGATTATCGCGCAGGTTCTGCTCTCGCATCTGCGGCTCGAGCCTGGCCCAGTCCTGCGCGTATTCTTCTTCCCGCGCGTTGGGCGCCTTGCAGGAGTCCAGCCGGTCGCTCGCTGCGGCAAAGGCAGCCAGCACCATCCGGTCGCGCTCTGACTCCTTGAGCTGCGGCCGGAACGGATCCCAGTGCAGCACAAATTCGGTCATCTTGAGCCGGTCATCAGCCCGCTGGTCTCCCGGCGCAATCGCCAGCGCTTCCTCGAGATATCGCTCCGCCTCCGGATATTGCGCAAGCTGGAAGGCCGCTTCGCCCGCTCCGGCCAGAGCCGCGGCGTCATGCGGCTTGAGTTGAATGCTCTTGCGATAGGCAGCGAAGGCGCGCTGGTAGTCGCCCACACTGGAAAACATCTGCCCAAGTTGCAACTGTTCGTCCGGATTGTCGCCAACGCTTGCGGCCAGATCGATCAGCTCTGCTTCTGCCTGCGGCCGCTTGTTAATGCCCATCAAATACGAGATCAGTTCACACCGTGCCTTGTGCCGCGCGTCATCCGAATCACCGCTCCATGTGGCGTAAATTGCGTTGTGATAAAAGCGCAGCGCCTGCTCCGTTTTGCCCTGCACTACGGCAATGCGCGCCAGTTCCAGGCTGACCATGCCGTTATCCGGCTCCCGCTCCCAAAGGTTGATCAGGTATGCCCGCGCCTCGTCGTAGCGCTTGAGCCCGATGAGCGCCTGCGCCAGGCTTAACTGGTAAGCGTCATTGTCGCGCGCGTACACGAGTGCCGTGCGAATGTTGTCGACGGCCGCATGATATTGCTGTGCGTTCAGGTCGTCCACGCCTTGCACCGCCAGGTTTTCCGCCAGGTGTTGACGTTGTGCGTCGTAGAGTCGCGCCAGCGCGCTCACCGCGAGGAAAAAGAGCACGGCAACGCCGGTCAAAAGCGCCAGAGTCACCGGCTCCCGGCTTAAGTAAGGCGAAAAATTGAGCCGTTTTGGCTCCGCTTTCATTCCTGCTCCCAATGGTGACCGACATGGGTTAACTAATGTTGCACTGCGCCACGGCCGTACGTCATAGCCGCGCACGATTCTTCGCTACTGAAGACGTGCGCAGGCTGCTCAAAGAAGAGTGTTTCCGCGGAGAGCGCTTTGCAGCCACCCTATCTTCCATCATAAATTACATCGCAACGCGACATCAGCTAACACAGAATCTGTGATGCGGCACTGGTCTTGAACAGTGCCGGACCTTTACCGCCAACCAACAGCGGTTGGATGCGCGAACTAACCCTCGTTGCGCAAAGAGTTCGAGGAGGAAGCCGCAGCGCTACTGTGGCGGCTGCATGTTGTAAAGGAAAAGAGCGCGCAGTTCGAGATATGGTCCGTGGAAATCCCTCGGCAGCGGCGGATAACTCGACCCCGTCAGCGCGCCCCACGCCGCACGATCGAGCGCCACATCGCCGGAGCGGCCTTCGAGCACCACGCTGCCGTCCATCAACCGGCCGTTAGGCAGCACCTTGAAGCGGATCATTACCTGCCCCTGCTTGCTGATCGGCGGGTTGACTTCGTCGGGAATCAGCGGGTCCCAGGTGTGTTCCGTGTCGTAGTACCAGGCTCTAATCCAGGCGCTGAAGTCTACGCCCTGCGTGTCGGAGAGAATCTGCACGCCGCCGCCGGCACCGGGATGCAGCGGAAGGCCTCCGATTGCAGGGGTTCCGGCGCTCCCGCTACCTTGACTGTGCTGGGCGTTGCGCATGTCGCGCTGCAACTGGTCAACCGGGTTCTGCCCCATCATGCCTGCAAAGTTAGGCCGCGCGGGCACAGGCGCCGGCCGTGGCGCCTCAACCTGAGACTGCGTCTGCGGATTGGGCGGAATGGGCTGCGTGGGCTGCGCCTTGGGCTGCTCTACAGCCTGCTGCTGCGCCGGCGGCGGAGGCGGCGTAGGCGCTGGCGGATTCTCGCGCCGCAGATCCTCGAGCGTCTTGCGGTCGATCGTCGGTGGCTGGAGCAGAGGCTTGACCGGCTTGGGCCGTGGCAAAGTCGGCGTATCGAGATAGGTAAAATCCTTGTGGTCCCGGATATTGCTCGTCTCGATGGCCGGCGCCATTTTAAGAAGATATTTAGGGATCAGGAAGATGGCGAACAACAGCAGGATATGGAAGAGGACGGCCCACAAAGCCCCTTCGCGCAGCCGCGCCCAGCGCCGCTCATCCTCGAGCTCGCTGATCATCTCCAGCAGCTCGTGGGTGTCGTAGTCCAGCCAGCGCGATCCGCGCACCACGATGCCTGACCCGACACTGGCCCCACCGCGCTCCAGGCTCGCGCCGTTGCCCTCCACCGAGTCCACGGAGCGGTTCTGTTGGTCGGGCTCCGTCGGCCCCTGCTGCTCGTTTAGGTTGGTTGGAGCTTCACTGGTCGGCATTTGCTGCTCGGAGCCACTCGGGGACACAAATACCTCCCCTCCGGTCCGTTCTCCCTATTCTCTCATCCTGTCGATTTTTGCGCGAATATCACGGCAAGCCTAAGAACTATGCATCCTGCGCCGCTGAAAGCTGCACCTGGTTCCGCAGCCCGCCGGGGAACAAGTATCGTAGGTCTCTCCGTTAACCGTACAATGGTATCTGACCATAAAGACGGTTTTCCAGGCGGAAAGTCGCCTCCGCCGCGACGGCGCGCAACCGATTTTCGCCGGATAAGGCTTTCCACTTCTGTGATTTCGGCAAGGCGGCGAAAACCCTCTCTGTACTGGATGAGCACACCCCGAATTAGCAGATAATGAGCAGATATAGACCGAAGAGGATGATTGCGTGAAGGCGCTCGTGGCCCGGCTTGTCTCCTACTGGAAGTACGTGATTCTGCCGGCGCTCGGCAAGCTGGGCATCTGGGCCACGTTCGTCGTTGCCGTTATCGATTCGTCTTCGGTTCCGGTACCCATCGACGCTCTGCTGGCCGTCTACATCTGGGGCCATAAGGGACACTTCTGGATCTACTGCCTGCTGGCTGCAGCGGGCTCGGCGGTCGGTGGCCTTGTGCCATATGGGATCGGCCGTGCCGGCGGTGAGCTGTTCCTGCTCAAGCACGTTAACCGCGCCCGCTTTGACGCGCTGCGCGATCGCTTCGAGCGCCAGGAGTTCCTGGCGGTCATGATCCCTTCACTGCTGCCGCCGCCAGCTCCGTGGAAGGTCTTTGTGTTCGCGGCGGGCGTCTTCGAGATGCGCGTGGAGCCCTTCATGCTGGCGGTCTTCGCCGGCCGCATGATCCGCTGGACGGCGCTCGCCATCCTGGTGATCAAGCTCGGCCCCGGTGCGGTCCAGGTCGTTGCGCACCATGCCGTCGCGGCAATGCTTGTTGTCGGAGTACTGGCTGTTACAGGCTTCGCGCTGTGGTGGTGGCGAGCCAAGCGCACGGGCAAGATGCTGACGGATTGAGAATAGCGAATCAGCGAGTCGGCAAGTCAGCGGGTCAGCAAGTCGGCGGTGGCTGCCACAAGCTCCTTGCACGTTCATTGCTTGAGCCGGAGGCTCCAAATAAAAACGGCGCGACGACGGTCGCGCCGTTGGTTTTTTACCGACTCGCTAACTTGCTGGCTGACCGACGTGCCGTACTTCCGCCGCTCGCATTCTTCGCACCAGCACCGGCAGGCCGAACGCAGCGCCGAGCACAATTGCCGTCGAAACGATATCGTTGCGATAGAACGGAACGGCCGCGATGTAGCACGCCTCGAGCCCGGCCAGGTTGTGCGGATACATTTCGCTGCCCGCCCACACGGCATAATTCGATACGATAAAGAACGATGTCGGTCCAAGCAGCGCGGCTGTCGCCACGCGCAGCCAGCTCGCTCGCGCGTGCAGCAAAATCCAGCCCAGCACAATCGCCGCCGCATACCACGCCCACGTTGTCACATACGCCTGCCAGTGAAAGCTGTAGTGATAGGCGAATGTAGTCAGATAGAAATCAGTGGCCATCAATGCGGCAACGGGCGCCAGCATCTCTCGCCACGGACGCCGCGCGCCAAAGTAGAGCAGCGCTCCGGTGACTGCGGTAAAGTTCCACCACCCCGCGTGGGGCAGCACGCGGCTCAATACGGCAACAAGAACCAACAGATAAGCGATCATCTTGACCTCAACAATACTTCGATTTCCGGAGGATCTCCGGACGAGACGTCTACCGCTGGGTTTTAATGCGGTCCGCCGTCAGCCCTACCCCGAAAGCTCTTTCCATTCTGCTGTCCGCAGCTGTTTGCGTCAACAAAATGTCTTTCGTATGGTCGAAAATTCTTACAGCAACACGCCCGGGAGCGGCCATCCTGTTCCCTGTTCCCTCGTTCCCTATTTCTGCTCCCGTCCAGCCATCGCCATGCCTGCCTCCTCGCGGCCATCTACTATATAGACCGATCCGCTCAACTGCTTCGCTGCGCGGCTGCCGCTGCGCGTTGCCAGGAGCGAGTAATTGAACCGCAGGTCGCTGAATTCGACCGTCGTCCAGGCGCGACCCGGCGGCAACAGCGGCGGCGTAATGCCGTCAACCGGCTCCTGTCCCAGGTCGCGCACCACGGCCCAGCGGCCCCAGTCGAGGTAAACGCGGCCGAGGAATGTCTGCTTCGCCGCTTCCACCGCGGGCGTCACTGCCGGCTTATAGATCACGTCCGCATGCGGATCGCTCACGATGGCATCGGCCGCCGACGGGTTCCAGGTGTTCACTTCGGCCGTCTGGTAATAATCGCGCGTCTCCACGATCGCGTGCCAGCGGTACGGATTCACCGGGTACGGCTCGAGCGACATACGCAGCGCCGGCTCGCTGGTCACTTGCGCATTCGTCATCATGACCAAACCCTGCGCGCGCTCCGCCCATCGCCAGCAGCCCACAACGGTCATGCCTGCCAGCGCAAAGATCGCCCAGCCGCGCCCGCGGAATGGCTTTTTGCGGACGCCGATCTCGCGATCGGCCAGCCCGAGCAGCCACGGCATCACCAGCGCAAGTAATAGAAGAGCCCACAACACAGGCTCGGCGATGAACAAAAAGCTGCCCATGTACCAGCGGGGATTGAAGGGAAAGAATGGCCGCACGCCATAGTTATTGGTCCAGTCCAGCAGAATATGGCTGAGCGCAGCAACGAACGCGGTCAAATAGAGCCATCCCAAGCGGAAGGATGCCGGCTCCGCTTTCTTGCGCCACCGGCGCCACAACCAGACCGCGCCCACCACCACTCCGGCAATCACGGGCACAGCCACGAAAGTATGCGTAATCCCGCGATGATGTTTGAGCTCTTCCACAGGACCGGCAAGTCCCCACAGGATGTCGAGATCGGCTGCCTCTGCCGCCAGCACCGCAGCCAGCGTGGCGTACGCCGTTTTGCGATTAAAACCGGCGCGGCCAATACATGCGCCGGTAAGGAGGTGGGTCAATGGCTCCATGCGTTGTCTGGTTCGAGCATACCGGAGCAACCGCGAATTTCCTGCCGGTAAATCTGCCGATGCAGTGTACGCTTGTTGCCTAGGAGATCACCCTTACATGCGACCATCACGCCGGTTTGTGGCTGTACCTCTCCCCGCGCTGTTCCTCGCCTGCTTTGTCGTATCGTTCGTCACCATGCCCGGCACAGCTCCGGCCGCATGTGCTCAGGCGCAGAAGCCGCCCATCGAGATCGTCGCGGACCTCAGCGATGCGCCGCGCAAGCTCTTCCACGCCGACGTCGAACTGCCGGTTGCGCCCGGTCCGCTCACGCTGACTACCCCGCAGTGGATTCCCGGCAACCACAGGCCAACCGGGCCGGCAAGCGAGATCACCGGCGTGGTCTTTACAGCTAACGGCCAAACGTTGCCCTGGCGCCGTGATGACGTCGATCTCTACCAGTTCCATCTCACCGTTCCACCCGGCGTCACCACGCTGCACGCCCATCTCGACTGCATCGTCACCTCGCGCGTCTCGCAAAAACTCGCAGCGCTCGAATGGGAATCGCTCCTGCTTTACCCGGCGCACACGCCGGTGCGCGACATTCCCATCCAGCCTTCGGTCAAAGTGCCGGCCGGCTGGGGCGTCGGCACCGCGCTCACCCCGATCAGCGCTGGCTCCTGGCCAGTGCCCGCGCCGGGGGCTGTCACACGATTTGCCGTCACCAACGTCGAGCAGCTCCAGGACTCGCCCCTCATCACCGGCCAGTACTTCCACGAGTATCCGCTCGCTCCATCCATCACGCCGAAGCACTACCTCGACGTGGTCGCCGACCAGCCTGAAGACGCGAACCTTCGTCCGCAGTTCCTTGCGGACGTAAACAACCTGGTGCGCGAGGCCGCTGCGCTCTACCGCTCGCATCATTATTACGTCTACCATTTCCTGCTCACGCTTTCGAACGTTGCCGGCGGCCAGGGATTGGAGCACGGCCAATCCTCCGACAACGGCGTGGGCGAGAAAGGTTTTGCCGACGCTGCGCATCAGTTGCGCAACGCCGATCTGCTCTCGCACGAGTTCACTCACTCGTGGAACGGGAAGTATCGCCGTCCTGTCGGCCTCTACCAGCCGGACTTCGCCACGCCGCAGCAGGGCGCGCTGCTCTGGGTCTATGAGGGCATGACGCAGTATCTCGGCGGCGTGCTGGCCGCGCGCTCCGGCCTGGAGACTCCGGACCAGTACAAGGATGTGCTGGCCAACACCGCCGCGCGCCTCGATTACACGCCTGGCCGCGACTGGCGCTCCACGGAGGACACGGCTGTTGCCGCCAGCATCCTGCGCGGCGGAAATCCTGCATGGTCCAACTGGCGGCGCGGACAGGATTACTACCAGGAGGGCGTGCTGCTGTGGCTCGATGCCGACACGCTCATCCGCAAGCTGACGG
>JASIJX010000031.1 GCA_030049955.1 Acidobacteriaceae bacterium | reverse complement strand
TCGATGGAGAAAATAGGAATGACGGAGCAGCGGAACCTTCTCGTCGTGCGCGATCTCTCCAAGTCCTATCGTCTGGGCGGCGGATTCTTTGCCTCGGGCTCGGGCACAGTACGCGCTGTCGATCGGGTCACCTTCTCCATCGATCGCGGCCGCACTTTCGGCCTTGTTGGCGAAAGCGGCTCCGGCAAAACCACCATCGGAAGAATGATCCTACGTGTCGTTGAGCCGGACCATGGCGCCATTCTCTTTGCGGATGCAGGCTCGGAGATGATCGACCTCGGCGCCCTGAAGCCCAAGCAGATGAGGCCTTTGCGGCGCAAGATTCAGATGATCTTCCAGGACCCCTACAGCTCGCTCGATCCGCGCATGACCGTCGCGCGCATCATCGCCGAGCCCCTTCGTGCCGTACATGGCATCGCCCGGAGTGAGATTGACGACCGTGTCGCCGAAGTCACAGAGCTCGTCGGTCTGCGCCGCGAGTATCTCGGCCGCTATCCGCATGCCTTCAGCGGAGGGCAGCGTCAACGCATCGGCATTGCGCGCGCGCTGGTCACGCGCCCTGAGCTGGTCGTGGCCGATGAGGCGGTTTCCGCCCTCGATGTCTCGGTGCAGGCGCAGATACTGAACCTCATGCTTGATCTGCAGCAGAAGCTTGGCATCACATACCTGTTCATCGCGCATGATCTGGGAGTCGTGCGCTATCTCTGTGATTCTGTCGCCGTGCTCTATCGCGGCCGCATCGCTGAGATCGGTGGGAAATATGATATTTATCGCACTCCCCGCCATCCGTACACCGAATCGCTCCTCGCCGCGGCACCTCCTCCACAGCCCGGGATCGACGCCGCGCCGCACCAGCGCGAGCACGTTGCACAAGACCACGCTCCCGATCCGGAGACGACCGCTGCCGGATGCCCTTACCATTCGCGCTGCCTGTATCGCCAGGAGATTTGTGCGTACCAGGAACCGGCTCTGCGCACCATCGCTCCGGGACGATTGGTGGCGTGCCACTTCGATCTGCAGTTGCATGGCGCCTGAAGAGAAGCCGGACGCGCATAAGTGGAGGCAACGGGCGCTTGCCAGCTATGCGCGGGCGCATCGCCCGGATCTGCTCCCAGTGGAACTTGGGCGGCCAGGGCTTGAGGCCGCGGGCGGCATTCGCCCCCGTTTTTTATCCTTGACCGTCTCAAACAGTTGTGACTAGAATCGACCTATTGTAAAACAATCGATTGTTTAGGAGAAATCTCCACTTTGCTACGCGCGGCTCCAGATTCGCGGGGGATTATCCGAAGCTTTGTCACCCACGACGACAAACGGCTTGCTGTTCTTGAAGAAGTCAAAATGCGCCCGCAAGGCGATAAGGTCTCCGATGCGATTGCCATTGATTCGGGTCAGACATACCAAAGCATCCTCGGCTTCGGCGCTGCCCTAACGGACGCAGCCTGCTTTCTGATCGACAAGCTCGAGACGGAGAAGAAAAAGGAGTTTCTCACCAGTGTCTTCAGCGGCTCGGGGCTCAAGCTTAACTGTTGCCGAATCTGTATCGGCTCCAGTGACTACGCCACAAAGGCCTACAGCTATGCTGAGCACGGTCCCGATTCGGAGCTGAAATGCTTCACGGTCGAACACGACCGCGCCTACATCGTGCCCATCATCCGCGAAGCCAAGAAGCTCAGCCCCGAGCTCTTCCTCCTGGCTTCACCGTGGAGTCCGCCTGGTTGGATGAAGGCAGGCGGCACCATGCTCGGCGGGTCCATGCGCCGTAAGTACCTTGCCGCCTACGCTGAGTACTTTGATAAGTTCCTCGATGCCTACGCAGAGATGGGTATCGACGTGGGCGCCCTCTCGGTGCAGAACGAGGTTGATACCGACCAGGAAGGCCTGATGCCAGCCTGCATCTGGACCCAGGGTACCGAGAGCCTCTTCGTTTCCGAGCACCTCGGGCCAAGGATGGCCAAACGGCAAACCCCTCCCAAGATTTGGATCCTTGACCACAACTACGATCTTTGGGGCCGCGTGCTGAGCCAGTTGTCGCAGCCCGCGGTATCTAAAATTGTCGACGGTGTCGCGTGGCACGGCTATTCCGGGCATCCGTCAGCAATGTCTGTTGTTCAGCGAGCATATCCGGAAAAACACATGTACTGGACCGAAGGGGGACCAGAAGATCTCACAGACCCGGCTCTTACGACAAATTGGGTGTTCTGGGGCTCCCGCTTTACGGCAATTATGAAGAACTGGGCCCGATGCATCATTGCCTGGAACCTGGCTCTGGATGAAAAGGGCTTCCCGAATATCGGGCCCTTTGCATGCGCTGGACTTGTCACGATCGATTCCCAGACGAAGTGTATTCAACCGAACGGGCAGTACTGGGCTCTCGCACATTTTTCGACCGCGGTGCAGCGGAACGCGGTGCGGTTGCGATCGAGGCGTGGTCCGAAGGGAATCGCGCACGTAGCCTTTCGGAACTCTGACGGCTCCCAGGTGCTGGTACTGACGAATGCGGGTAAGGAACGTGTGGTGCCGATGATTATGAACGAGAAGTCGTACGCGGAGATCCGCGTTCCCGGGAACTCGATGGTAACAGCGGTATGGCGCGGCTAAAGGGCCGGCGCCGGACGCCGCAGTGCCAATTTTGGGACGCGGGTTGAGTCGGCGCGAAGGGGTGGGGCACGTGGGCGATAGAAACCGACTGAACGAAAGGAAGCAATATGTTCGAGCTGTCGATCTTGTTCGGTGATGGACCGAAGATGGAACCTGCGAAGATTGCGCCAGGCTTTGAGATGTTCGAAATTCCCACTGAGGTACTGGTTTCCCCCTATATCACGCATGAGGACTGGGAGAACCGCAAAAAAGAGCTGGCCGCGTTGGGCATTTCGCCGATCAAGGTGGCAAGCCACTGGCTGAATAAACCCTGCACTACCCCGCACGCAGACTGGGAGCTGCTTGAGTTCTGGAGCCGCCGCGCGCTCAAACGTCTCGCTGAGATCGGCGTCACCAGGGCTGGAATCTATGGCCTGTGGTTCCCCAAGGCGAAAGACTACTCATTGACCCAGCAGATGGATCAGGCCATCCGCTACGCCAATCTGATGGGCGAGATCGCGGGTCCCCTCGGCATCGATATCATGCTCGAGCCCATGGCCGATCTCGACACGCTCTGGCCCACCTACAAGGAAGGCCTCGAGTTTGTGAAGCGCGTCGATCATCCCCACGTGCAGATCATGGCCGACATGAACTACTTCCTCAAGCTCAATCAGCCCTTCGAAGACATCAAGCTTGCTCCCGAACGCTGCCTCCACTGCCACATCGCCGGCGATCACGGACAGCCCGGCGTAGGCGATCTTGAGAAGACCCACAAGGCCTTCTTCCGCGTACTGCGTGAGATCGACTATCGCGGCGGTGTCTCCTGCGCCTGTCCCTGGGTGAGCACGCAGCCTGGTCCGTTCGACCTGACAGCCGAGACCGCCAAGACCCTCACCTACCTGCGCCGCCTGCGCGATGAAGTCTACAGTGACTAGCCCGGGAGAAATGGGATGACGCAATTCAAGCTTGGACTGAATATCGACAACGTCGCCATGAAGCCTCCTCTCGATCTGGCACCTGGATGGGAAGCCGCCGAGGTGCCGATCACCGAGCTCGTTCTTCCCTATGACGGCGAAGAGGCATGGCACAAAAAACGCAATGAAATCAAGAGCTGGCATCAGCCGGCATTCACCGCGGCAAGCCACTGGCTCAAAGACGAGCTCATTACGGGCAAGTGCCCCACACCCTTTGCGGAGCTGGAGCGACAGGCAGAACAGCACTGCCGCCGCCTCGCCGAATTGAGTACAGGCATGGTCGCCGGTATCTGGGGCAACTTCTTTGCCGTACCCGACGATTTCTCGAGGACCAAGGCCACTGATCAAGCCATCGAGTACTGCGCGATGATAAACAAGTATGCGCAAAAGCACGGTATCGTCATCGCTCTCGAGCCCACCGCCAATCCGCACACGGTCTTTCCCAGGTACACGGATGGTCTGGCCTTTGCCAAAGAGATGGACCTGTCCAACATCCGGGTCATGGCGGACCTGAATTACTTCGTCGCAGTCGATGAGCCCTTTGAGGATATCGCCGTTGATCCCGCCTACTGCGTACACGTGCACATCCAGGGAGACACTTATCAACCGAACTACGGAAACAGCACAGAAAAGATCCTCCACATCTTCCGCGTGCTGCGCGATGTAGGTTATCAGCGCACCGTCTCATCGGCGCATCCCTGGATCAGCACAGCTCAGGGACCATTCGATTACCAGTCGGAATCGGCAAAAACGCTGCGGTTCCTTGTCGATCTGCGCGATAAGGTTTTCGCTGAATAACCAAAGGTTGGAAAAATCGCTATGTATCTTGCCAGGGATGATCGTTATAATTCAATGCCCTATCGCCGAAGCGGCAGGAGCGGGGTTCGGTTACCAGCACTCTCTCTCGGTCTCTGGCACAACTTTGGCGGCGTCGACACCTTGGCCAACAGTCGTGCCATGATTTTGCGCGCCTTCGATCTCGGAATTATCCACTTCGATCTGGCCAACAACTATGGGCCGCCTCCGGGATCGGCCGAGGCCACCTTGGGTGAGATCCTGTCCTCCGATCTGGGCGTTTATCGCGATGAAATCATCATCTCCACCAAGGCCGGCTACGATATGTGGCCCGGGCCCTATGGGGACTGGGGCTCCCGAAAATACCTGCTGGCTAGCCTCGATCAAAGCCTGCGACGCATGAAGCTCGACTATGTGGACGTCTTCTATTCGCATCGCCCCGACCCCGAAACGCCTCTAGAAGAGACAATGTCGGCCCTCGATCAGGCGGTGCGCTCAGGCAAGGCGCTCTACGCTGGCATCTCCAATTACGATCCCGAACAGTCCAAGCACGCAATCGAGATTCTGCGGCAGCTCGGCACACCGTGCCTGATTCATCAGGTTCAGTATTCGATGTTCAATCGCAAGCCAGAGCAGGGTCTGTTCGACGTACTGGAGCGAGAGCGGGTCGGCTGCATCGGCTTTAGTCCGCTCGCGCAGGGGCTGCTGACTGATCGTTATCTTAAAGGCCTTCCCGCGGACTCACGAGCCGCGCGGTCGGTTTTTCTCAAACCCGAGCAGATAACGCCCCAGGTGCTCGATAGGGTCCGCAGTCTTGGGGAGATCGCAAAGCAGCGCGGGCAGCCCTTGGCGCAGATGGCTGTGGCTTGGACGCTTCGCAATCCGGTCATGACCAGCGTCATCGTCGGCGCCAGCCGTGTCGATCAGCTGGAACAGAACGTCGGTGCGCTGAAGAACCTGGCCTTCTCGAGAAGCGAGCTCAGCGGGATCGACGAGATTCTCGCCTCACCGGTTCTGGCTGCACCGGCTCAAACAAATGCATAGCCCTACTTTGCTTCCGCCGCGGACAGCAGCCCACCCGCGGTTATTTCTGGACCTAAATCGCCTCCGCAGGTTGAAGTCCGGCCAGCAGTCTTACGTCGTGCTCGAGAACCTGAAAGAGCGCTTTTTTCGTCAAGCCAATGCTCTGCTCAACGAGCCCACCACTGAATTTCGCATCGTCGGCCCGCGCATGCTTGAGCGGGCGCAACAGGTTCTGGCACGCGTGTCCACGCTGGCCCTCGCGTACCGTCTGGTCGAGCGCAAGGAATATCTGACCAGGGCCAGGCAGGAGCTGTTTGCCATCAAGGAGTACCCTCACTGGAATCCGAGCCACTTTCTCGATACGGCGGAGCTGTGCACAGCGTTTGCCATCGGCCTCGACTGGCTCCACGCCGAGCTGTCTGAAGCGGAGCGCGATAGCCTCCGGGAAGCTCTCGTGGAAAAAGGACTGCAACCCGGACTGGAGGCGCTAGAGAAACCGGAGTGGTGGGTTCGCGTCTCGCACAACTGGAACCTGGTCTGCAATGGCGGATTGGCCATCGGCGCGCTGGCTGTTGCCGATGCGCTGCCGGAGCTGGCCTTGCGCATCCTGGCG
The DNA here is from genome assembly GCA_030049955.1 of Acidobacteriaceae bacterium. Next base: position 6,891 of record JASIJX010000031.1, on the reverse strand, counting down.
CACGCCGTGAAAAACATTCCTGTCGCTCTCGATAGCTTCGCGCCCGATGGCGCGTGGGAAGGTGGTCCGCACTATTGGGAGTACAGCGCCTGGTACAGCGCTTTGACCATCGAAACCCTTGAGACCTCGCTCGGCCACAACTTTGGATTGGCAGAGCGCCCAGGCCTCGACCGGGCTGGTCTCTTTCCCCTGCATTGCCTCGGGTCAAGCCGGCTTTACTTTAACTTCGCCGATGCAGGGGTGACCGCTCTGCCGCAGGCCTCTCTCTTCTGGCTCGGCCAGCGCTACCAACTGCCCGAGTGCATCGCCGAAAATCATCGCAGGCTCCAAGAACACCCCGATCGCATCCACGCCTTTGACCTCATTTGGTATCAGGAGCAGCCCACGCAGCGCATCGAAATTCCGCGCGGTATCATCTTCAAACGCGCAGAGATCGCGTGTATGCGAACCGCGTGGAACGACCCGCAGGCGTTCTTCGTGGCCACCAAGGCAGGCTCCGGACAAACCGATCACGCGCATCTCGATCTCGGCAGCTTCGTGCTCGATGCGGCTGGCGTACGCTGGTCCAGCGATCTTGGCCCGGACGATTACGACCTACCGGGTTACTGGGATCCCGGACGCAACGGAAGCCGCTGGAAGTACTACCGGCTAAATAACCGCTCGCACAGCACGCTAATGCTGAATGACCATCTGCAAAATCCGCTGAGCCAGACTACGATCGCGCAGAGTTGCTATCAAGGCCAGTCGCAGTCTGTCGTTCTCGATCTCGGGCCGGCTTACTCCGACGATGCTAGTGCAGTGAGTCGTGGCATCCGGTTGACCCCTGAAACTGGCGTCCTCATTCAGGACGAAGTTGCTTGGCTACCGGAAGTAAAGCAGCACGAGCTCCGCTGGCAGCTCACCACAGACGCAGAGATCGTGCTCCAAGGCAATAGAGCCATTCTCACCAAGCAAGGCAGAACCCTGCAGGCCCGGATCCTTACGCCAGCAAACGCGCTCTTTGAGGACGCATCCACAGATGCCGGCCCACTGGATCAGCCGAATCTAGACCAGCCGAATCCCGGCTTCCGTCAGCTGATCGCGATCATCCACGACGCCGCACCTGAAACGCGTGTGGCGGTACTGTTGTCGCTCGAGCCGGCAGAGGTGGATGTCGTTCCACTCGCGCGCTGGTAGCTCCGTAGGTGATAGCTTAAAGATTATCGCCAAATCTGCAAGCTACTCCACGGTCGGACCCGGACGAGAAGATGCTTCAGAGCCTCGCTTAGCGAGGGCTCTTGGATTTGGACCTCCGTTCGCGGTTTGCGCCAGCGGAGGAAGGTGGGCATGTGGACGATCTCACTATCAGCTCGGGCCGAAACTGAATGTCTCTGGCAGCGATCTCGTCTGTGCGCTTCCGGAGAAGAAGTTCCGCCGCCTTCGCACCCATCTCATAAAGCGGCTGTCGAACGGTCGTCAGAGCCGGGTTTGCAATGCTTGCGAATTCAATGTCGTCGAAACCAACGACAGAAACATCCTCAGGCACCCTGCGGCCGGCTTCTCGCATGGCAGCCATGGCGCCGATGGCTGAGATGTCATTGAACACGACGAGAGCGGTGAAACGCTTGCCGCTGCGGAGCAAAACCTCACCGGCCATTCGACCCTCGTCGGCATGACGCGTACCAATGGGTTCAAGTTGCTCTAATTGAACCGTAAGATCTGGATCTACTCGAACTCCAAACTTCTTACATGTTGTGAGAACTGCATTCCAGCGATCTTCCGTGTCTCCTCCTCCCTTTGGCCCTTTGATAAACGCCATTTCTCTGTGGCCGAGGCTGAAGAGGTGGTTGATGGCCTTATCGATGCCATAGGCGTTATCGATGGAAACTCGAATGCTCCATATAGGCGAGCGGTCAGTACAGATCGTCACGGCGGGAATCCCCGGCGATTCACTCGGAGTGGAGTTGATCAGCAGCAGACCCTCGACGCCGCGGTCGCGGAGTGCTTCGACATCCCGCTGGAGGTTTTCCCGGTTCCAAAGGTGGGTGGAAACCAGAGACGTATACCCCGTGTTCAGCAAGCGCCGCTCGAAACCGCTGAGTAGCGCGGCTTCGTAGCCCTCGCCGAAATCGGGCGCGACGACTCCGAAGAGGCAAGTGGGTTTCTTGTTGAGCGTACGGGCGAAAAAGTTGGGGCGATATCCAAGCCTCTTCGCGGTTTCCGCAACCCGCCTCCGAGTCTCATCCGGGAATCGCGCCGCTTCTGGAACATCATTGAGAATCAGCGAGATGGTCGTTCGCGACAGACGAAGATGTCCGGCTAATTCCTTCAATGTGATTCGATCGGCCGAGTCGGCGTCTGGCGCGCGCTTGGCGCCATTCGATTTCTTAGGTTTTACTTGCATTCGAGGCCAGCGTATCACGTTGGCTTCTTTTTTTGTTGACAATCATCCTCAAGTTGGGCTTAAATGTAGAACTTTAGTAAACCAGTTCACTAACGCAGGTGCCCCGGTTTACTAATGCAGAGCGGCAAGGCGCGAGCCCGTGTGGATGAAGCCGCCCCAATCGTTAGTTTTTGAGGAGGCAAATCATGAGGAATGGAAGGCAGTGGATACTGCTCACCCTTCCCGTGATCGGCACCGTGCTGATGAGCGGGCGAGCATGTTTTGCGCAGAACACGAACTCAGGTGACCTGCGCGGCACCGCGACGAATAGCACCGGCGCGATCATCCCCTCCGTAACGGTCGCGGTATTGGATGTCGACAAAGGCGTGTCACACGTGGTCGTCACCGACGGCGCTGGGCTCTACGATACAGGTCCGATTCCAGAAGACAATCTCTTTCCCGGCCAGTAAAGAACGCAATCTACTACTGCGCCTCGCCGGACCAATCTCGGGCTTCGGGTCCAAAAAATCGATTTAGGCAAGCGTTTGTTTCAAGGATAAGTTGCAGCCAGGAAGCAAATCAGCTGACTAGAGCAGGCGCGAAATGCTGCAGATGAGTCTGCCTCTGCGACGGAAGCTAACAAGTAATCAACCGTTTGTCTTTTGCAAATAAAGGCTTGACAGTCGACATTTTCATGTGCTCTAATCGCTCCCGCATTCGAAAAGACCTTCGCACAAGTTTATCGAGCAATCGTTTGCCTAATCGGATCGTGGATTTAAGCCATTGGATTCAAGAGTCCGGTTTGGTGCCGGAGCAAGGTCAAATTCTTCCGATCCTGAAACGAAATTTGAATGTGAGTGATTTAGGAGGCAGTCAATGAGAAATCTGTCATGGAGCAATCAGTCGCGGTGGCTATTGCGTTTGGTCGCGTTGATCGGCGTGGTTCTGATCGGTGCGACTGCGATGTGTTATGCACAGAACACGAACTCAGGTGACTTGCGCGGCACGACGACGGATACCACAGGCGCAGTCATCCCTGAGGTGACGGTGAGTGTCACAGACGTCGACCAGGGTGTTACCCGCACTTACCTCACTGACGGCGCCGGGCTCTACGATACGGGCGCGATTCCTGAAGACCACTACAAGCTGACATTTACGAAGAGCGGATTTCAAACCCTGGTGCGCGGGCCTGTGACCGTCACCCTCGGAATTCAAACCGTGAATGCAGCGATGCAGGTGGGGCAGGTTTCTGAACAGGTGACAGTAACCACTGACGTTCCCATGCTCAACACCGAAAGCGGCTCGCTTGAACCGACCCTCGAGGCGGACACAATGGACGAGCTGCCCCAAGTGGGCAGCGGGAACGGCGGAGGAGCCGACTGGGAGAACTTTATACAACTAATGCCTGGCGCGGTTGGAACGCCGGAAAATCAAAACGGCGAGTCCCCCGGAAATGGCAACAACGTTGGAACCACCGCCTCCATCAATGGCAATGAGCCCTATCAGTCCTACCTCCAGGACGGAGCTACGACCACTCTGCCCATGAGCCAGAACTCCGACGTGACCATCTTCGAGACCACGGCGGAAGTCAAGGTCAGCGCCACCGCTTTCTCCGCGCAATATGGCCTCGGCGATATCATCTACAACCAGATCACCAAGAGCGGAACCGACCAGTTCCATGGCGCGGCGTACGAGTATAACCAGAACAATGCCTTCAATGCCGCGAGCTACGCCTTCGGCACGGGAAACGTGCCCCACCTCCGCTTCAATAACTTCGGATTCGCGGGTGGCGGGCCGGTCCTGCCGAAAGGGATCTTCCACAAGTCGTTTTTCTATTTCGACTATGACCACACGATCAATAACGGCACTGGGAATACGCAGACCGTCACCTTGCCTAGCACCGCCGAGTTGGGAGGCGATTTCACGGGGAACTTTATCAACAGCTCGGGAGTTTCCGTGCCACTTCCCACTCTCTACGACCCCACCACGCAGACGATCACGACCACGGGCACCGGTTGCAGCGTAGCCGCTCCCTGCGTCACGCGCAAGACCTTTGCTTCGGAGTATGGCTCCAACAAGATTCCGACAGGCATGATCGACCCCGCCGCCAAGGCAATCATCACATACGTGCAGAGCACGAAGGGTTACCCGGCGACGGTAAACACTTATTCGGCCGACAACTTCCAGCTTCTCGGACCCGCGAGCCAGGCTCCATTCATCAAGTACTTTGGGCGCTGGGATACCGATCTGGCTTCCAACAATCGGCTTACTCTCACTGAGACGGAAAGCGACAACCCCGGACAGGCTCCGACCATATTCTACCCGCTCCAGGGACAGGCACAGGATGTGAGCCGCGACAACGCCGCGATCTCGGATGTGTGGACCCTCAGCTCGCACGTCATCAACGAGGCGCGTCTGGGCTTTACCGATCAGTTGAACTTCTTTGTGCCTTACAGCGAGAATGACAACTATTCGTCAGTGCTGAACATGCCTTCTTTGCAAGATGACGTCTTTCCGAACATCAACATTAACAATTATTGGAGCGGCAAAGTAGGGAGCGCTTCGCACTCCATTTACAAGGAGATGGTGTTCGACCCGTCCGATGTGGTGACCCTGATCAAGGGACGCCACATTCTGCACTTCGGCGGCGAGTTCCTGATCAACCGTGCCGACTCCACCGCGTGGGGCAACGAAAACCCCGGCAGCTTCAACTATTCCGGCAATTACACTTCGCAATTTGGCAGCTCCACGGCGGCCACCAGCGGTGACGCCCTTGCAGACTTCCTTCTCGGCGATGTCAGTAGCTGGAACGCCAACAACACCCCTGAGTTCGCTGGACGCTGGAAGAGCCCGCAAATGTTCGTCCAGGACGACGTCAAAGTGCGGCCCAACCTCACCGTGAACCTGGGTGTGCGGTGGGAGATCGAGACCGGCTGGAGAGACGCCAAGGGTAACCAGACAGTCTTCGATCCCGCGGTTCAGAACTTCAACGTTACGAGTACTGGTGCGCCGGGCGCCGCGATTGGCACTCCCGGAACGCAGGGCTACATTGCTCCCGGTGCGGCCGTTCAGGGCGGCATGTGGTATGAGAACCAGGGACAAAATGGCCGCACCACGCTGCAGGCGCCCAAGTACAATATCGTTCTGCCGCGCGTCGGTTTCAGTTTGCAGATTCGGCCCAACACCGTCCTCCGCGGCGGCATTGGTATGTTCGCCTCCACGTGGAGCGAAGACACATACGGCGGCGGCGAAGGCAACGCCTTTGGCAGCAGCGGCGGCTATGGAGACAACACGCCGGGCCTTTGCCCCGTAATGCAGACCAGCGCTTCTTTAAGCGCGGTGGACACAGCGGATGGAGATTGCGGGACGGGCAGCTACAACCTCAACCCTGCAGAAAGCACCACTTACTTAACCGCTCCGACCACCGTGTATGCAAAGAACGGCTCGGGCCCGGGGGACACCGAGTTTCATACGCCGGTGCCTTACAACTTCCAATACGACTTGACGGTGGAAGAGCAGTTCCTGACGGATTGGACAGGATCGCTCGGCTACGTCGGCAATAAGGGCATCAACATGATCTTCCCGAACGACATCAACCAGGTTCCGGAGAGCGAGCTCAGCGCGAACGATACGGCATTCATGCCTTATCCGCTCTTCCAGGGGATCGCCGGCAACACCAACAACGCCTCATCCAACTACAACGCTTTGGATGCGGTGCTGACCAAGCGGATGAGCTATGGCCTGAACCTCAGCGTCAACTACGGATGGTCCCACTTCTTGAACGAAAGTGATGGCTCGGGCTGGGCGAACCGCGATGGCAATTTGGCAGTCCAGAATTCGTATGTACCAAAGGCAAACTACGGCAACTCGAACTTCGACGTCCGTAACGCGTTTCGCGGGTATGCTGTGTACCAGTTGCCGTTCGGCAGGGGCAAGGAGTTCCTGAACAACAACGTGATAGCGGACGAAGTCCTGGGGGGCTGGGAGGCGTCATCCACCTTTATCGCGGAGTCTGGCAATCCGATCTTGATCGTGGTAGACAGTCAAGCCAGTAACCGCAATGCAAATAGCGAGCCCAGGGGGATTGTCGGAGGATTAACCGACAGCGGCAACCAAGTCCTGTATCCCAATCTGGCCGGCAACTACAAGGACATGGGCGGCATAGCACATTGGTACGACGTTAGCGCTTTCAGCGTTCCGGCTCCCTACACCTTCGGTACCTACGGCAGAAACCAGATGCGGGGTCCGGATATGACGAATATCGACTTCGCATTGGGTAAGAGCTTCAATCTATGGCCGGAGCGTGGCGTGAAGTTCCAGATTCGCGCCAGCGCGAACAACGTCCTCAACCACCCGAGCTTCGGACAACCCGGCAGAAATGTCGGATACGGTGCGGATAGTTCCGCAATCACTAGCACGACGATTAACGGCAGAGACATGGAGTTCTACGGACGCCTGTCGTTCTAAACAGCAGACAAAAAATCGACTCAACCGGAAAAGACGGCGATTCGTCGCCGTCTTTTCTGCTT
>JASIJX010000273.1 GCA_030049955.1 Acidobacteriaceae bacterium | reverse complement strand
TCCCTGCAATCGCTGTTCGCACCGGTCTGGATGCGATAGACTCATGCGGGAACCTTCACACGGAAAATCCGGCATCTTTTGAACCCACGGAGGGCACATCGAAATTGGGCAAGAGCATGGTCCCGAAGAAGCTTTTTTTTACCAAGGGCGTCGGCAAACACAAGGAGCGGCTGACATCATTTGAGCTGGCCCTTCGGGATGCGGGCATCGCCTCGCAGAACCTGGTACGCGTCTCCTCGATCTTTCCGCCGCAGTGCAAGATCATTCCGCGCAAGGAAGGTCTGAAGTATCTCAACCACGGTGAAATTGTTTTCGCCGTTATCGCCGAGAACTCCACGCGCGAGCCGCACCGGCTCATCGTCTCGAGCATCGGCGTGGCGATCCCCGCCGACCGCAACACGTATGGCTACCTGAGCGAGCACCATAGCTTTGGCGAGACCGAGGAGCAGGCAGGCGAGTATGCCGAGGAACTGGCTGCGGAGATGCTGGCTACCACGCTTGATGTCGAGTTCGATCCCGACAAGAGCTGGGACGAGAAGAAAGAGATTTACCGCATCTCGAACAAGATTGTCCGCACGAGTAACATTACGCAGTCTGCCGTGGGCGACAAGAACGGCAAGTGGACCACGACGATCGCCGCTGCGGTGCTGATACTGGAAGAGAAGTAAGGCTGACGGGCTGGCTGCTGCTGCCTGCGTGGCTTCGTTTCTGAAACCGGAAACGCTGGACCGGTCCATAGACGGACTGGTAGACGGATCGGTCGAAGCTTTCAGTGAAGCTATACATGCTTCGTCTTTTTCGCATTTTGCGAAAAGGCGGAAATCCGCGAAATCCAGAGCAGGGAAGGAATCAGCTAATCCATGCCGTCCGCGCGCAAATACAACATCGCTCTGGTGCAGATGCGCATGGGACCCGATCCTGAGGCAAACTTCGCCGCGGCCTTGGAGCACGTGGGCGAGGCGGCGCGCCGTGGCGCCGGCATTGTCTGCTTGCCGGAGCTTTTCCGCACCCAGTACTTTTGCCAGCGCGAGGATCTGCGGCTTTTCGATCTGGCCGAATCCATCCCTGGTCCGTCTACGGAGCGGCTGGCTGCGGTGGCCCGCGAAGCACGCATTGCCATTGTCGCCTCGCTCTTTGAGCGTCGCGCGCCCGGGCTCTATCACAACACGGCGGTCACGCTGAACAGCGCTGGCGAGATTGCATCCATCTACCGCAAGATGCATATCCCCGACGACCCACTCTATTACGAGAAGTACTATTTCACGCCTGGGGATATGGGTTTCCGTGCCGTCGATATGGAGTTCGGAAAGGATTTTGGCCGCGTGGGCACGCTGGTTTGCTGGGACCAGTGGTACCCCGAGGGTGCGCGTTTGACGGCAATGCAGGGCGCGGAAGTGCTTTTTTATCCGACTGCGATTGGCTGGCACCCAGCGGAAAAAGAGGAGTTCGGCATTGCGCAGTACGACGCCTGGCAGACCATTCAGCGCTCGCATGCCATTGCCAACGGGGTGTATGTGGCCGCAGCCAACCGTGTTGGGCAGGAGCATGGCGATATTCTCGGCAACCGCGCCGAAGGGCCGGGGCTTGAGTTCTGGGGCGGCAGCTTCATCGCTGATCCATTTGGACGGGTGATCGCCAAGGCTGCGCACGACCGGGAGGAGATCCTTATCGCGGAGGTCGATCTGCACCTGATCGAGGAGACGCGCCGCAACTGGCCGTTCCTGCGCGACCGCCGCATCGACGCCTACGCGCCCATCTGCAACCGCTTTCTTGATCCTGCGGGCAGCGAGGGAGCACCTCGCTAGCCATGCCCGCAGGAACGCCACGTGAACTGGGCTACCGCATGCCCGCCGAGTGGGAGCCGCACGAAGCGACGTGGCTGGCGTGGCCCCACAATCCCGAGGACTGGCCGGGCAAGTTTGCGTCGATTCCGTGGCTTTACGCGGAGATCGTTCGCCTGCTGGCCGCGCACGAACGCGTGCACCTGGTTGTTGAAGACGCTAAGATGGAGCGTCGAGTTGCCGGCATGCTCAGGCGCGCCGGCGCGAAGCTCGAGCGGGCCAGTTTTCATCAGTGGCCAACTGACCGAGGATGGACGCGGGATTCAGGTCCAATCTTTGTCCGAGATTCGGAGGGCCGAGCAGGTCTCACGAATTGGCAGTTCAACGCCTGGGCCAAGTACGACGACTGGCGTCTTGATGATCAGCTTCCCGGCCGCGTGGCTAAATTGCTTAGCATGATTGAATGGCGGCCGACACTTACGCTCCCTGACGGCACCGACCGCCGTATCGTCCTCGAGGGCGGTTCTATTGATGTGAACGGCTCAGGCCTTTTGCTCACAACGGAAGAGTGCCTGCTGAGCGAAGTGCAGCAGCGGAACCAGGGACTCAGCCGCGCACAGATCGAGCAGGTCTTCTCCGATTACCTGGGCATCGATCAGGTTATCTGGCTTGGCCGCGGCATCGCCGGCGATGATACGCACGGCCATATTGACGACATCGCACGCTTTGTCGCGCCCGATACCGTCATCGCGGCCGTCGAGCCCAATTCGTCCGACTCGAACCATGAGCCACTGGCCGAAAATCTCGAACGGCTTAAGGCTGTTCGCACGCCTCAGGGCAAGCAGTTCACTGTTATCGAACTGCCTATGCCGCGGCCGGTCGTTTTCCGCCGCCAGCGCGTACCGGCCAGCTACGCGAATTTTTATCTGGCGAACGGGCTTGTGCTTGTTCCCACGTTTCATGATCCGAACGATCGCATCGCCCTCAACCTGCTGGCGGAAGTTTTTCCCGATCGCGAGGTCATCGGCATTCATAGCGTGGATCTTATCTGGGGCCTGGGCGCGCTGCATTGCATGACCCAGCAGCAGCCGGCCGGCAGTGTCGCGATTTGACAGCAGTTCGTTCGGGAACTGTCCCGCCGCCCGCGCGTCTAAACTGGATACAAATGTCGGACACGCTCTTCCTCAGTCTCTGGTATCCAAACCTCCGCCTGACCGCGCTGCCAGACAAGCTCACCGCGGTTTTGTCGGCCTTTGCTGCTCACGGAGGCGAACGCGGAGTCTACTCGGCTACCGTGTGGCCGGTGGGCTGGAGCGAGACGCCGGTTTTTCAGCGCGTATGGGGCCGCGGAACAGAGGGCATTGCCCCGCGCCAGGCTGTTGAAGAGGCTCTCGAACTGCTCCATGACGACTACGCGTACGAGTTCCAAATCGGCTGGAGCCTGTGGGAGCTGGAACAAGCCGCCGGCTTAGACCCGCGCTGGGCGCGCACTCCGCGCATGGTCCGCGTCATCGGGTTCGGACCGCTTTTCGATGAGGGTGCGTACGAGCAGGATGGGCACATTCGCATCGATTTAGGCAATGACGCGCCCTTTCTTGAAGAGGACGTGAATTTGGATGAGGTGGGCGCGCGGCACGTAGAAGAAAATGTGCGGCAGCTTATTGAGCTCGCGCAGGCCGTGGAGAAGGAATCTGGCGCCACGGCGCGCCTGCTGTGGAGCGAACTCGGCGAGAGCCTGGCGCAGAGACTGGCTCAGCGGCTCGGCGCCGGCCGTGGGGTGGGGAACTGACCCGTGCGTTTGACCATCGAGCGAATCCGGACTCTGGTGCTCGCTGCGGGCGTTCTGGTGATTGCTGCCATCGCCATTTTCCTCGCCATCGGCAGGTGGAAAAACCCTCTCGGCCACCCCGATATTCCCGGACGCCTGGGCATCGATATCCAGCGGGAATCCAACGGCTTTACCTATACCCAGTCGCACGGCGGCCGCACCATCTTCAAGATTCATGCCTCGCGCGTCGTCCAGCTTAAGAACGACCGCGCTACGTTGCACGACGTGGTCATTGAGCTGTACGGAAAGAACGGCAGCGGCGCCGACCGCATTGAAGGAGACGAATTCGAGTACGACCAGAAGACGGGCACGGCGACGGCTGCGGGACCAGTGGAGATTACGCTAATGCGGCCGCCGCCGCAGCCGGCCGCGCAGAAGACCGCCGGCCCGCACAAACCGGCTGCGCAGCCTTCACGCGAAAACAGGCCGGAGAGCGCGATTCACGTGAAAACCAGCGGGTTGGTATTCAACCAGCAGAGCGGCATCGCCACCACCAACCAGCGCGTTGAATTTTCGACCGCGCAGGGCAGCGGAAGCGCAATCGGCGCAAGCTACGACTCCGACCGCGGGTACCTGGTGCTCGACCGCGATGTGGAGCTGACGACGCAGCGCGGCCCCAACCCTGTCCAGATTCGCGCACAACACACGGAGTTCGACCGCGATGCGCAGATTTGCTACATGCAACAGGCCGCGGCGCAAACCCGCACCGAACGGGCCACCGCCGTCGAGGCGCAGATCGTATTTGGTGACGATGGTTCAGTGGAACGGATCAATGCCGAAAAGGGGTTTACCGTATCCACCGATGCAGGCAGCCGCATCGCTGCGCCTACGGGCGTGATGGAGTTCAATGAGGACAATCAGCCGCGCCACGGCCATCTGACCGGAGGCGTGACGATGGATTCGGTGAACAACGGCCGTGCGATCCACGAGGCACTCATCCACGGGACATCGCCGATGATGGAACTTGAATTCAGCGCGACGGGCGAACTGCGGCATGCGCACCTGGAACGCGGAGTGGAGTTTCAGAGTCGCGATGAAGGCCAGGCGCTTACGAATGGCCAAACCATCGCAGCCGAGACTACGAGAACATGGCGTTCGCCGGTTGCCGATATCGACTTTCGCACCGTGGGCAAAGGACAGGTTGAGCCTGCGGCGCTGCATGGCGCCGGCGGCGTGACGCTTACCGGCCAAACTCGCCGGGGAAATACTCCGCCGGAATCGACGCGTCTGACTGCGGACGAAGTGAGCGGGCAGTTCGGCCCAAACTCGACGCTGACCTCGATGGCCGGCGTGGGTCACGCTGCGATCGAGCAGACTACCGATACCGGCGCGCGCCAGACAGCAACCGGCGACCGGCTGGATGTTCGTTTTGCCCCTGCGGGCCAGCCGGGAAACAATGCGAGAACAACTGCCCAGGCAGAAGAGGCGCAGATCGAATCGGCCGTACTCGATGGGCACGTCACGCTGCACCAGCAGCCGGCTGCGAAAGCCGGCGCGCAGGAGCCTGTACAGCCGTTGACGGCAACTGCGGGCCATGCTGTGTATGAAAGCGCTGGTGAGTGGCTGCATCTGACCGTGAATCCTCGGGTGGATGATGGCGGCATGGAGCTGACGGCCAACAGGGTTGACGTTTCGCAGGCCTCGGGCGATGCCTTCGCCCACGGAGACATAAAAGCAACCTGGATGGGTGCGGCGCCGACGGGCCAGCAGAGCGTGCCGGGTAGCCTGGCTGGCGGGGATACCGCGCTTGGTGGCCCATTGGGCGGCCGTGGACCGGCGCATGTGATCGCCACCGAAGCCCAGCTTCACCAACCCACCGGAGAAGCCACCTTCCGCGGCCGTGCGCGGCTGTGGCAGGATGCAAACTCTGTTGCCGCTCCAATGATCGTGATTGACCGGCAGAAGCAGACGCTGGTTGCGCGGACCACCAGCTCTGCCGATCCTGTGGTCGCAGTTCTGGTGAGCGCGGGCACACCCGGAGCAGAATCCCGGTCAGCGCCGGCCGGCGATCGCCAGACCGCTCATTCGCCCTCCGTCATCCGCGTGCGCGGCGGCGACCTGTGGTACTCGGGCATCGAGCGCAAGGCAATTATGCGCTCCACGCCGCTTCGCAATGTCATGGCGGAGACGGGCACAGTCCAGTCGCTTTCCGACGAGCTTGACCTGTTCCTCGTTCCGGCTGGCGCCGCGACTGCGCCCGCCGCCGCTGCGCCGGGACAGATTGACCGCATGACGGCAATTGGCAATGTAGTTCTGCTGTCGCAGGGCCGCCGCGGCACCGGCGAGCAGCTTGCGTATAGCAGCCGCACGGGCGATTACGTGCTCACTGGAACACCGTCTGCGCCGCCGAGGATGACGGATCCCGAGCGCGGCGCGGTTACCGGCCGGGCTTTGATTTTCCACACCCGCGATGATAGCGTCAGTATCGAAGGCGGCAATCAGCAGACCATGACGCAAACGACTGCGCCGAGGTAGTTTGGTGCAAGCGAGGTTTGTTGAAAAAACAACCGCGGGTCCTTCGACTCGTTCGCTTTCAGCGAGCTCGCTCAGGATG
>JASIJX010000272.1 GCA_030049955.1 Acidobacteriaceae bacterium | reverse complement strand
CAGTTCTTTTAAAAAAGCCCTCCCCCGAACGCTCCACAGTCGGGCCTGCTTCTGGAAGCCGCGGTTCAGCGCCAGGTGTTGCAACCCATTCTTGGCCCGAGTGCGAATCTCCACCAGCTTGTGGCGGTGAATCAGCAACTGCCGCAGGTCGCGCTGCTCGGCCGAGGGCATCCACAAGCGTGGAAAACGCCCCTCGATCAGCAGCCGCAGAATGTGGCCTGCATCGCGCCGGTCCGTCTTTTGCTTGCGCACATAGCTGGCGCGAATCTGGGCCGCATCGCCAATCCACACCTCATGGCCCAGGCTGCCCAACAGGTCCACAAACCACTGACTGTTGCCGCAGGCCTCGATACCTACCAGCGCCCCCACTTCCAGGGCGCGGTAGAACCGCTCGGCTTCCCCGTCGCCGTTCATCAGCTTCTGTTCGTTGATCTCGCCGGTTTCCGAATCGAAAACCGCAATTTGCTGCCACCGAGGATGGAAATCACAGCCTACAATCTTCATCGAAGGCTTCTCCTGATCTTCGAGCTCGTGGTCCTCTACCCACTCGCTTCTCGATCTTCGCTGAAGCCTTCTTCCTTATCCCATCAACCCTCGCCGCGTTTCTGTTTTTCCCGTTAGGTGGGATAGACAAATGATCGCTCATGAAGAGTGGGGCGGTGCGAAGATACCGAGCCCGTACACGAAGAAACACTCGGAAGAACCAGGGCCTTCAGGTCCCTGAAGCCGAGCCATCAAAAGTCACGTTGTCATCCTGAACGAGTGCGCGAAGCGGACGAGCGAAGGATCTGCGGTTGCTTTTTACCCAGTACGCCATCTGAGCCGGCGTCTGCACTAAAGACAACAGAGCCGGGATAATCCCCGGCCCGCTAGCACCGCTCACTCCACTAGCACCGCCGACTACAGGTGCCGGTTATACGCCGGCGGCCCCGCCATCACCATCCCGCTCTTCTGCCGGCCATGGATATACCAGCAGAACCACGAGCTCTCGTGCGCTGCTGCGTCGTCAGGTGCAGCCAGATCGGAGTAAACGAGATTTCCGTAGAGAAAGATCTTCTCTTCCCACTTCTCAATCCGCGCTAACTGCTCTTTGCTCCCGGCCACGCGTTGCACATCGGCTCGGCTGAAAGCCGCAATCTCGGTCGACTCACCGGGCAGCAGGATCATGGGATCGGCCGGCGCCACAGGGGTTTTCGCGTACTCTGGCGCGGCCGGCAGGTGCGCCTCGTCCACTGCGATCGCAACCTCGTCCACCATGGACACCACGTGCGCCGGGCCGCGTCCGCGGTTGGTTGCGATCACCGAGAATGCGTTCTCAATGCTCTGTGAAGGCCGCACGCTCATCAGGATCCACGGCCTCTCGGCGCGCGCTATTGCCTTCGCGTGCTCCAGCGCCGCCCGCGCGGCTTCGGCCGCAGCCTGCGCCGCCTCCTCGCTGTAGCGCGTTTGCCGCTCGATTTTGCGCAAAAGTGCAAGCGCCAACAGCATGGCCACGTATCCCAGCACGACCAGCACGAGGTTCGCGCCCCACGCAACGCGCTGCTGCCACGTCCACGGAGCCGGCGCAGGAGCCGGCGTAGCAATCGAAATATGCTGCGGCTGAAAATCGCACGAGCCGCCCGCGCATTGATTCGGCGTCTGATTCGGCGTTGCTGTTTCCGGCTGCGCAGCTTGCGGCCGCGCGGTCGAGTTCGGCCGCGCGGCAAGCGGGCTCGCCGGCCGCGCCGCCTGTGCGCGAACCACTGCCGGCAGCATCGCGGCACAAAACAGCAGCGCAACGCGCACCGCTTTTCTATGGATCATGGCGCCACTCTATCACAACTCCGTGCGCTGCAATTGTTTGCGCGCACCGTGCCGAATCTTGCAGAACAACTGGCAAATGCGCGCGCGAATCGAATGCTGACAAGCCATCGCGCAGCGCGATGAGCTGCACTTTCCGATCGCAGCAACCAGCAGCCCCCAGGACAATTCAGCCAAGAACGGACGGACACAGCCGTGATGCATTCTTTCCGCCTAGTCCCGTCTCCGCTCTCATTCATTCTTTTTTTCGTGTTTTGCGGAGCAGTCGTTCCGGTTTTCGCTCAGGACTCGGATGTTCCCGCCGTTTCCGGTCCCTCAACTTCGCCCAGCGCCGCAGATGCGCGCAGCTCCGGCAGCGCCTCCAAATCCGCGTCCGTGCCCGCCGCGGCAAAAGCTCCGGCAACCGCCGCAACTCATCCCGCACTGTTGCCAAGTGTCGCAATTGTCCCGCGCGTGCAGTCGCAAGTTGTGGTCAACGCACATCAGCAAGCGCTTGAAACCGGCCTTGCCGCGCCCTATCACGTCACCTCGGCCGAGGTGCTCTCCTCGGCCGGCACATGGGGCGACTTCACGCGCTATCTGCAACTGCTCCCTGGCGTAGTCTGGAACACCGATATGAGCAACGACGTGATGGTGCGCGGCGGCAGCCCCGAGGAAAATCTCTACGTCGTCGACGGCATCGAGGTGCCCAATATCAACCACATCTCGCTTGAAGGCACCACCGGCGGCTTTACGTCGATGCTCGATACCTCAACCCTGGCAAGCGTCGACCTGAAGGCCGGCGATTACGATGCGCGCTACTCCAGCCGTCTCTCCTCGCTGGTCGAAATTCACACGCTCGCCGGTGGCGAAAAGCAACACAGCGGTGAAGCCGACGCCGGAATCTCCGGCGTCGGCGGTTTCCTCAACCAGCCAGTCGGCAAAACCGGCAGCCTGCTGCTCTCCGCGCATCGCAGCATCCTTAACCTCGCCACCAACGATATCGGCATCAACGGCGTGCCGATCTATACGAACGGCCTCGCGCATCTCGAATGGTCGCCTGGCAGCCACGACCACATTTCCGCGCTCAGCCTCTCAGGCGCCGACTCCATCGATATGACACCGCAGCCCTGCGACCCCGGCGTGACATCGCTCGTTCAAACCCAGTACGGCGGCATGCGCTCGACCGACGGCCTCGTCTGGCAACACACGCACACGCCAAGCATTCTCTCCACCGTCACCGCCAGCTACTCAGTGCAGGGCCAGCTCATCGGGCAGCAGTTGCAAGTGCCGTTTGAGGGCGGCACAAACGCTTGCTGGAGCCACCCCTTCCAAACCTTTCCGCTTTATCAGGAGCAAACCCGCGACGGCCTCAGCACCCTTGCCTACGGTCTGCAGTTCAGCGCTGGCGCATGGCTGTTCTCGCTTGGCGAAACCGGCCATCTCGTCGAGTCCAACTACGCTGTCTCTCAGCCGCGCGGTCAGCAATCGCCTTTTAATTCCAATCCCGCCTGGACCGACGCCGACAACTTCACGCGCAATCTCATCACCGGCCAAACCGGTTCCTATGCCGAGGCCACAGCACAATTCGGCATACGTTGGACCGTGATCGCCGGCGCGCGCGAGGAAACCTTCGCCATCACCGGCGCTCATGCCTTCGATCCGCGCGCTTCCATCGGCTTGCGCATCGCTTCGCGCCAGGCGCTGCATGTGTCCTTTGAGCGCTCTGCCCAGCTTCCGCCTACCATCGATCTGCTGAGCTATGCGCAGAATGCGCACCTGCTCCCCATCGGCATGCGGCAGGTGGCCGCAGGCGCAGAGCTTTGGCGCTCCGGCGGCATGACCGCCAGCATCGAGGCCTACAGCAAGCGCTACTTCAACGAGCCCGAATCCACCGAGTATCCCAGCCTCATGCTCGCCAACATGGTCGATACTCTCGGCCAGCAGTTCGTCTGGCTGCCGCTCAAAAGCGGCGGCCGCGGCCGCGCGCAAGGCATCGAGCTTTTGCTGCGTGCCCATCGCGGCGACCGGCTCGAGCTGCTCAGCTCCGCCAGCTACTCAAAGACCCTCTACTCCGCAGCCGACGGCATCCTGCGTCCCGGCAACTTCGATTTCCCGCTGGTAGCCAATAGCATGGCTACACTCAAGCTTCCCGGAAAGCTCTTTGCGGCCTTCCGCGATACTTATGCCAGCGGCCGTCCTTATACGCCCTTCAATATTGTTGCGTCCGAACAGCAATCGCGCGGCATCTACAATCTCGCGCTGGTCAACGCGCTGCGCGGCCCGGCCTACAACCGCGTCGACGCCGATTTCCATCGCGCTTTCCACGTGCATGGCGGCCTGCTCAACATTTACGGCGGAGTCGAGAACGCCTTCAACCGCCCCAACTTTCTCGGCTATGCATGGGAGAGCGAGTGCCGCGCGCCCTACGGCGCCATTTGCGGTGAGAGCGTCAATGCCATCTCCGGCGTGCCAGAGTACAAGGTCACACAGATGCCGCGCTTCCCAAGCGCCGGCGCCCGCTTCGCCTTCTGAGTTGAGTTTTTTGAATCTGTGCCTTCTGAATTCGTGCCAAAGAGCTTTCTACTGCGCGTTTTTGTCACTGTGCGAGAACAACGGAAAATGGAACGGCTCGTCGGTGGCCGAAGACTTTTTCTGCTTGCCGTTGGTTTCATCGCGGAGGACCGAGGTGCGCTGCGAGTTGATGCACATCCAGCCGCCGTGGGTCCGCTCGAAGACGTGAGTGAACACGCCCTTTTCGTCCACCGGCTGCGCTCCGGTCTTGTGGCGCAGTGTGTAGGTGCCGTTGGCCACGGCGATATCGCCCAGCATGCGCACCGTAATCACCTTCTGGGCGAGCCACAGCCACTTGTCCTGGCCGGAAATGACCTGCACCACCTGCTGGTTACGAGTGGTAATATCGCCGTTTGCCGCCACGTCAACGAACAGCGGCGACAGCACGTTTTCAAGCCCATACTGGTCGTGCTGATTCACAGCGTTCGACCAGGCATCTTCGATCTTCTGGAACTGTTGCACTTCGGGGCTGGTGGTCGTGGTCACGCCCGGTGTCGGCGTCGCAGCGGCCGGGCTCCGGGAGGGATCTTGCGCCCAAGCGCAGATGGAGAGAGCAATTACAGCAACAGAGACAAAAAAACGATTCATAGACACGTACTCCCCACGGAACAGGAAGATATTAAGTAAATCATAGCTCTTGGACCGCTGGAGCGGTCCGGAAGCGAGCAAAAAGGCTTGCCTCGGGAGTGTTCCGGACAGGGAATCGGCGGCCGGCTGCTTTTTGGGTGGTGCGCGGTCCCGAGGCGGGTAATAGCTTATCGGTTACCACCCGCAGTACTCGAATGCTTTGTCGAGCCAGAATCTCCTTTGCCTGCGCGCTGGCGATTGCCGCGCACATCCGGCGCCGCATGTGGGGTCAATGCGCACTCCAACCAGGCCTGAGCTGGCAGTTGTTGTCGAACGCGCCTCGCAGAATCCCCAGCCCCGCATGGTAGCCTGACCTGTTCCGTCAACTTGCGTCCAGTTGTATTAAGGAGCAGCCCGCTTTCATGCATGCCACTCATCTCGTGCACTTCAACCTGATCGCCGCGGCGCACGCGGCTATGATCGAGAACGGCTTCCAACCCGATTTTCCCCAGGGAACTGACACGCAACTGGCCGAAATCGTCGCGCAGCCGGCGGTCGAGCCTTCAGCGGATATCCGCGATCTCCGCAGTCTCCTCTGGTCCTCCATCGATAACGACACCTCCAAAGACCTTGACCAGATCGAGTGGGCGGAGCAACTCCCCGATGGCCGTATCCGCGTGCTCGTTGGCGTGGCTGACGTGGATGCGCGCGTGCGCAAGGGAACGGTGATCGATGCGCACGCGCAGAGTGAAACCACATCGGTATACACGGGCATCAAGGTCTTTCCCATGCTGCCGGTGGAGCTCTCGGAAGGCGTCACATCGCTGAACGAGAACGAAGACCGCGCCGCCATCGTCATCGAGATCTGCGTCGACGCCGACGGCACGGCGAGCGAAGGCAAAGCCTATCGTGCGATCGTGTGCAACAAGGCGCAGCTCGCGTACAACAGCATAGGCGCGTGGCTGGAGGGCCGCGGCGAAGCACCGTCCAAAGTCGCTGCCAGCGCCGAACTGGCCGCGCAGCTCAAACTGCAGGACACCGCAGCCCGGCGCATGGTGGGCAGCCGCTTTCAGCACGGCGCGCTCGATCTCGAAACTGTCGAGACGCGGCCTGTGCTGCAGGGCAACCACGTAGTCCAGATTGCAAAGCTCGAGAAGAACCGCGCCACGTCGCTCATCGAAGAGTTCATGGTCGCGGCCAATGGCGTCATCGCCCGCACCCTCGGCGATGCCGGCGTCGCCTCCATCCGTCGCGTAGTGCGCACGCCCAAACGCTGGGATCGTATCGTGGAACTGGCGAGCGGACTCGGCGCAACGCTGCCGGCCGAGCCGGACTCCAAGCAACTCAACAATTTTCTGCTGGCGCAGCGGCAAAAAGATCCGGATCGTTTCCCCGATCTCTCGCTGGCCGTGGTCAAGCTGATGGGCCCCGGCGAGTATGTGCTGGTCAAGCCAAATGAGCGCGGGCCCGGTCACTTTGGCCTGGCTGTTGACGACTACACACACTCCACCGCGCCGAACCGGCGCTTTCCTGACATGGTTACGCAGCGGCTGCTCAAGGCGCTGTTCGCTGGTCACCCGCAGTCCTATTCGGAAGCTCAGCTCGATGCAATCGCCCAGCGCTGCACGCAGATGGAAGACGCTGCGCGCAAGGTGGAGCGGGAAATGCAGAAGCGCATTGCGGCGGTAGTGCTTGGAGCCCACATCGGTCAGAGCTATCAGGCCATCGTCACCGGCGCCACGCAACACGGCGTATTTGTGCGCGCGCTCGGGCCGCAGGTGGAGGGCATGCTGGTACGGGGTGGCAAAGGGCTGGACGTGGGCGACCGGATCACCGTGAAGCTGGTGTCCACCGACCCCCAGCACGGCTACATCGATTTCGCCGTGTGACGGCCTTTAACACATGCATTTCAGGGTAGTTACTGGTCCCGTTCCGGGATCTGGATACCCGGAATGCGTCCAGCAGGGGGAAGAAGGCGTAGTTTTGCGTCTGCGGAACAGGAAATCACGTCTAATCAGTAAGCAATGCGTCGGCAATGGCGCCAGATCACGCGGTAGATCATCCGGATGCTTGCCACCGCTGCAATGCGCCGGAGGAATCCGTTTAGAGACGCTCGGCCGAAAAAGAGTTTTTTGAGTAGAGAGTTTTTTGAGTTTTCCGTCCGTTTCCCTGAAAACGCGAAACGGCATTGAATACTGCACCAGTGGTGGATGAATGCGTTTTTCTTTTCTCTCTTTTAAAGCAATGATGCCGAACTGCCGCGCCGTGAGTTCAGGCGTGCTTCAGCCACCACTCGCGACGCGGCGGGCCTTCAAATTCACCTCCCGGAGCAGCTTCGATAATTCGTCGGTTGTTTTCGTCGGCATTACATCGTTGCCGCCCGAGGGGTCGAACGGCCATCCGCAACTTAGCAAGCGAGTTCCGGGTTTCTGGGCTTATAGCTGGGGTTCGTTGACAAAACTGATGGGAACAACTGGGTCACCTGGGTGCTGCCGACAGTGCTGCACGAGGGTGAGCGCTACTACTTCAAGGGCGAGGGGGGCATCATGAACCGCGGCATCTGCGCCGCCACTCGCGTGCTCATCGCGCCCGGCTATAGCGGCAAAAACACTTTTAACGTCTCGGAGATTCCCGGCCGCAGCAATTCCACCGCAATCTCGCTCACGTATCACCCGAGCCAGACGCAAACCGCCGGAGCCTTCGCGCAGAATTATGCCTGCGCGGTATACCGGCGTCATTGATTCATAAGCTCATAGTCTCATCGTCCCGGTCATCCAATCCCTTTTTGGTGAAAGCATGCAAGTAGATCTACGCACGACTCGAATTACGATCGCAGCAGCTCTGGCGCTGGCTGTTGCGGCAGCGTTTGCGTCCGCGCAGCAACCGGCTCAGCCATCGCAGCCGGATGCGGCTGTTGCCGCCATCCCCGACGCACCCACGCCCCAGGCCGATGCCGCGCCGGCGCAGTCCGTACAGATTGCGGATGCTGAACCCGCGCAGGATCCTGCGCCCGCGCCGGCCGCCGGACAGAGCAGCTCGTCGAGTTCGCAGCCCTCTGGCACAAGCCAGCAGCAGCCGCCCTCCGGGCAAGAAAACCAGCACCAAAAGGCCGAGCAGCAGCTCAAGCAGCAGGAGCAACAGCGAGTCCTCGGCGTTGTGCCCGCCTTCAACACTACCTACGTCAGCAACGCGGTCAGCCTGACCGCGGCGCAGAAGATGCGACTCGCCTTCCGGTCGTCGATTGACCCATTCACATTCGCGTCGGCTTTCCTGGTGGCCGGCTATCACGAGGCGCTCAATCAGAACCCCGGCTTCGGCTGGGGCGCTGAGGGCTACTTCAAGCGCTCCGGTGCGGCTTATCTCGACGCCTTCAACGGCGATATGATCGGCAATGGCATACTGCCATCCATATTGCACCAGGACCCGCGCTACTTCCGCCTTGGCCACGGCACCATCCGCCATCGGATGCTCTACGCGCTTGCCACCAACGTGATCTGCAAGCACGACAACACCGGTAAATGGGAGCCTAACTATTCGAACGTCGGCGGCAACATCATCGCCGGCGGCATCTCCAATCTCTACTACCCGTCGCAAAACTCAGGTTGGGGGCAGACCATCACCAACGGTATGATCGTCACCGCAGAAGGTGGCATTGGCTCGATCTTCCAGGAGTTCTGGCCTGACCTCTCCCGCAAGTTTCTACACCAGGATCCGACGCACGGTCTCGACGCACAGGCAGCCGAGCGCTACAAGGAGCAGAAGCAGCAAGAGGAAGAGCAGAAGCAAGAGGAACCTTCAAAATAAAGCCGGACGAAGTCTCGTCCGGCTGCTCACTGCGCCCCGCCATTTCAATTTCCGTCATCCAAGTGATTGCTACCTCACGCCCGTAGCCGGGCAGTGGCTGCTGTTGTTAGGCTTGACCTTTGAAGACGGAGCGGAAGACCCCTGACATGGCTCAATACCAGGTGAAATTTGGCACCGACGGCTGGCGCGGTGTCATTGCCGACGACTTTACCTTCGCCAATGTGCGCCTCGCTGCCGACGCTATCGCCGCCTACATCCACGCGCATGAGGATCCGGCAAAAGGTCTTTGCATCGGATACGACACGCGTTTCGGATCGAAGGCCTTCGCACGCGCCTGCGCTGAGGTCGCTGCCGCCACCGGCATTCCTGTCCTGCTGGCCCACGCCATTACGCCCACACCGGCGCTCAGCTACGGCGTGCGCGCCCGCAGCGCTGCCGGCGGAATCATGATCACCTCATCGCACAACCCCGCGCAGTGGAACGGCGTAAAGTACAAGGCCAGCTACGGTGGCTCCGGCAAGCCCTCAATCATTGCGCAGATCGAAACCTATCTCGGCAAGCCCGTGCCGCGCGCAGCAAAACCCGCGACCATCACGGAGACCGACTTCCTGCCGCCGTATCTGGCAGCCATCAAGAGTTTCGCCGACCTCGACCTCATCGCCAAATCCGGCATGAAGTTCTGCATCGACTCCATGTATGGCGCCGGCGGAACGATTCTCTCCACCATCTTCTCGGAGCTGGGCGTGGCCAACGTCGCCATCCGCTCCAATCCCGATCCGCTCTTTCCCGGCATCAATCCCGAGCCCATCGAGCCGCACATTCGCGCGCTGGGCGAAGCCGTGGTGGCCAACGGCTGCCACGCCGGCTTGTGCACGGACGGAGATGCCGACCGCATCGGCGCTGCCGACGAGCATGGCAACTTCGTTGACCCGCATAAAATCTACTCGGTGCTGTTGAGCTGGACGCTCAGGCGCAAAGGATGGCCCGGCGCAGTCACCCGCGCCTTTAACACCACCAAGATGCTCGACCGCATTTGCAAAAAGCATGGCCGCGAACTCATCGAGCATGGCATCGGCTTCAAATTCGTCTGCGATTACATGCTCGACCGCGAGATCGTGATGGGCGGCGAGGAGTCGGGCGGCATCGGCTTTCAGCGCCACATTCCCGAGCGCGACGGATTGCTGAACGCCCTGCTGCTCGCGAACGTGATGGCCGAAGAAGGTAAGACGCTCGGCCAACTCGTCGCCGACCTGCAGGCTGAATACGGCGAGCACCAGTACGGGCGCATCGACCTGCACATTCCCGACGATGTGAAGAACGCTGCCATCACTCGCGCCAAAGCGCTCAAGCATGGCGATGCCATATTCGCCGGCATGCCCATCCTCTGCATGAATACGATGGACGGCGTAAAGTTCTATCTCGACAACCCCGAAGCAAAATCGAAACCCAACGCTGCCGAAACCTGGCTGTTGCTGCGGGCCAGCGGGACCGAGCCGCTGATGCGTATCTACACGGAATCATGCTCGAAGGAAGCGGTGCAGAAGTTGCTCGAGTCGGCGCGTGCATTTGTGTTAGGCAAGTGAGCAATACCTTTCATTCGTCAGCCTGAGCGAAGCGAAGGATCTGCGGTTTCCTGCCGACGAAATGCGGCAGTTTGCTCAAAGCCGTATTCCTTTCACCGAGTTCTGCCGAAACATCCGCGCATCGAACCGGAACG
>JASIJX010000271.1 GCA_030049955.1 Acidobacteriaceae bacterium | reverse complement strand
GTAAACATGCCGGTGCTCGAGGTTTCCTCCCACGCGTCGTCGTGGTCGATCAACTGGCGCCACATGCCGTCTTTTGCCTGGTACTGGAGAAGCGCGGCCATCATCATGCGGTAGCTCTTCAAAATTCTCGCCCGCTGCGGATGGTCTTCAGGCAGGCTGCGCAGCATCTCCGTCATTCCCGCGGCGACCCAGCCGTCACCGCGGCCCCAGAAGAAAGGCACGTCGGGCGCATGATAGAAAAGGCCGTTCGGCTGCTGCAGCTTGTCGAGATAGGCCACCATCTCGTTGGCGGCGCGGTCGAGATATTTGCGGTCGCCGGTTGCGCGGTAAGCCTGGAGCTGCAGGATGGTGAGCATGTACATGTCGTCGATCCAGTAGCGTGTCTCGTGCGAGAGACCGTCGGGCAGAGGATTCTCCCACTGTCGATCGGCGTAGCTCAGGCCGTAATCGAGATACTTTTTGTCTTTCGTCTGTATGGCGATTTCGAGCGGCACAATGCCGAAGATCGAGTCATCGACGTGATCGCGGTGAGGAATCCTGTCGGCCTCGGCGCCGCCGGGCAGCAACGGATCGAATTTGCGGATGAGCCGGTCGCGGAGATCGGTGTCGTGCGTGACCTGGGCGAAGGTGAGCGCGCCGTACCAGGAGCCCACCTCGCTGTAGACGATGGTGGTCTTGCCCTGGTGAGGCATCACGATGAAGTGCTCGGCGAGCCGCTTGCCGATTTCCTGCGGTGAACGGCCTGCGGGCCAGTTAGTGAAGTAATCCTGCTGCGCGGCTACGGGCAGCGCAAACGCGGCGAGCAACACGGAGAACAGCACAGGTGCGGCGAGCATGAAGCGCATCTTCATGGCGAATGTCTCCTGCGGCGGAGTGAACTAAACAGGGCGTCGATGCAGGTCTTGGCGCAGGTCTTAACTCTGGGCACGCCTCTGCTCCAGCAATCAGAGCCGGCAAAATGTCTGCATGATTCCCGTGAAGATAATACTGCCTGGGCTCTCGGAATCAGGAATGAGGAAGTTTTGGCACAGTTTCTCAGTTGAGAGAAAAGCATCCCTCAGGGGCTGAAGCCCAAGTGATTTTTCGGCTTGATCGGCACGACTGAAGTCGTGCCCTTTCAAAACTCCTCAAACTGTGACCGGACCAGCGTGGGGACTAATTACGCGCGGCGCGAGCGGAACTCCGCGCCGATGGCTTCGACGGCCTTGCGGTCAAGCATCTGCGCGGCACAGGGAAACACAACTTGCTCTTCTATGCGGATGTGCTCGCGATAAATCTGCTCGAGGCGCGTGGTGACGGCGTGAAGGCGGCTGCGGTCGACTACGGAGAGTTCGCCGTCTGCCATCCACCGGTCGAAAAGTTCGGCTGCTTCCTTGTGCAGTGCCTCGGACTGACGATGTTCCCCTTCCAGGCGCTCCACATCGTGCAAAACCTGAGCGGCTCCGCCCTGGCGCATGCGCGGGAACAGCGAGTTCTCTTCATCGGAGTTGTGGCGCGGGCCGGATTCGTGGAAATAGCGCAGCGCGGCCTCGACGGCTTCGCACTCCTCCGTGTTGAGCGCGCGGCCGTCCGCCTGCCGTGCGACGAGGCCCAGAAGGCCGACGAACCGCTCAATGCGGCGATGGCAATCCTGCAGCATGCCTATCGGATCGTCGAAACCTGCATCTGGTTTTGCACCAATTTGTACTGCCATCAGAACGCCTCCTGTGCCATCATCGGAATAACTACTGCACAGGTTTTATTCTAAATAAAATCTATATCGTTTTGCGATTATGTCGTGATACGATTTCGGCATGGCAGACTTAGCTGAAATGACGGCGAGCGATCGCCGTATCAACTCCCGTCCTGCTCCGGAGCCGCTTATAGGTCATATTCCGGAGCTCGATCTGGCCCATCTACGTAAGCTGGCCGAGTTCCGCTATCAGGTCCGGCGGTTTCTGCACATCAGCCATGTGGCCGCGGAAGGGGCCGGCATGCGCTTCCAGCAGTACCAGATGCTGCAGTGCGTTTGCGGCATGCCGGAAGGCGTGGAGCCGACCATTGCCAACGTGGCTGCGCGGATGTTCCTGAAGCACAACAGCACGGTGGAGCTGGTAGACCGCACCATTGCGCAGGGGCTGCTGCGGCGGACCGGCGATCCCAACGACCATCGCCGCATTCTGCTGCGGGTAACTCCCGAGGGCGAACGCATTCTGGCCTCGCTGGGAGAGTTCCATACCGGCCAGCTCGAAGAGTCCGGCCCGGAACTGGTGCAGGCGCTGGAACGCGTGCTGGAAGGGCGAGTGGAGAATGGTGCGGGGAATGGCTCCGGGGCGGCGCGCGGCAACGGCGCGCAGGCGAGAAACGGCGCGGTGTAATCCGGGGCGTGGATTGTGACGGATATCCGCGGGACCAGATTCGTAGGACCAGGCTCGTAGGACCAGGCGGATTTCGCAGATCCTCTTCGCAGATCTCGACCCGTTAGCATAGAGAGTGCGGCAGGCCACGCGCCCGCCGACTTGATGCAGCGGTAACGAGAGTACGCGATGCCCGCCACTGGCGCCAGACCCGCAGGAGCAATGGACGAAGCGCAAGCCGCGCAGGCGGTGCGCGAGATGTTCGACTCCATTGCGGGCCGTTATGATCTGCTGAACCACGTGCTCTCGGCCAATATCGACCGGCTGTGGTGGCGGCGTGCGGCACGGCGCTTCCGGGATGTGCTGGCGCAGCCCGAGGCCGCGGTGCTGGATGTATGCTGCGGCACCGGCGATATGACGATGGCGCTGCTGAAGCGCCGGCCGCACAACGCGCAGCCAGTGCTGGCCGCCGACTTTGCGCCGGAGATGTTGCGGCGCGGCGCGGAAAAATTCGGCGGGCCGGGCATCCGCCGATCGCAGCTGCGCGACGGCGC
>JASIJX010000270.1 GCA_030049955.1 Acidobacteriaceae bacterium | reverse complement strand
AGAAATGGCCACTGCGCGCCGACCGATGCGCGGAACTCCTGGAGCGTGTGGTGGTCGTCGGTGGCGATGGTGACGATCTGCGTGTAGGCCACGGCGATTTTCGGATAGAACGCGGCCAGCTCCAGATGTTGCTGGTGCTCCTTGGGGCAGTAGTGGCCGCGCGCCAGCGTGAGGATGAGCGGGTCGTCGCCCTGCAGTTCGCTGAGCTTGCGCACGGTGCTGGTGTGATCGGGCAGTTGGTAATCGGGAAAGACAGCTCCGGGGACGATGTCAGAGCGCATGGATAGACTCCTGCGGGCACAATCATTCTCTCACTCATGATTGGATGCAGGACTATGCGGAGCAGCCCTTGCGCGCTCAAGGCCGGACGTTCCCGGTGCTGTCTACTCCACGGGGACGCGGATGACGGTCACGCTCTCGTGCGGGAGCGTGACGGTGAGCAGACCAGACTGCGCGGGCGCAATCGCAGCCGGACGGGGCACAATGTGCTGCGGCTCGATTTCATCATTCTGCTCGTAGCGGTTCTCGGCGCTGATCTGCGCGCTCTGTGCCGTGCCGGCAATATGGAACCCGGCGAGATCGAAGCGGGTGGGCACATCCTGAGCGAGGCTGCGATTGACGCAAAGCAGCGTGAGCCGCTTTCGATCGGGGCTGAGCGTGGCGACCACGTCGATGTAGGGGATGTCCTGGACGTGGTCGAGCGGCCGAATGCCGCCTGCAACGTTGTAGGCGCCTGAATCGCTGGTTACGGGCAGAACCGTGTCGCCGGCTACGGTGGTGTACATGCGGAAGACGTAGTAGGCCGGCACCGCGTACACCTGCTCGCGCCGCTTCCAGATTCCGGCGAACTCCATGCTGCCGGTCATGTCGGCGATATTCACTTCTGCTGCGTGGCGCAGGAGCGTGTTCAGGAATCCTGCGGCCATCACTGCGCCGCCTTCGTTCTTCCAGCTTGGGCTTTCGTCAGTGAAGTTGCGCTCGCCGGAGCCCCTGCTGTTGAAGAGCCATTCGGTGACGGCCATGTGCACCTTGCCGGTGAGGCCGTGCTCGTCGATTTGCGATTGCACTTTGTCGAAGTAGGGGCCGGCGGCGTAAGGAATGGCGTAGGCAGCAGCGGCTGTGAAATCCGGCGTGGCCTGCGCGAGCGCGGGATGGTTGGTTTCGAGGATGAAGTGCAGCGAGAGGTCATCGAACGTGCCGGCGGGGTTTGATAGTTGCGCGGCATTCCATTTGCCGTCAGACAGAGGACCTTGGCCGGTTGCGATGATCGTTGCGTGAGGATCGATGGCGCGTACGGCCTTGCTGAAAGCAAGCGTGGGCGGCGCAATTGTGTCGACGGTTTTATAGCCGACCTGCCATTTGCCGTAAAGCTCATTGCCAAGCTCGTAGAAGACCGGGCCCTGACGATGCTCGGCGATGTAGCGCGCCCAGGCGGCAGCTTCCTCCGGCGTGCCGCTGCCCATATTCAGATCGATCTGCGGAATGGCGCCGGCAAGGCGGCAGAGCTCAAGAAACTCGTCGGTGCCGAGCTTGTTGTATTCGGGAATGCCCCACGCGATGTTCTTCATGGTGACGCGCTTGTCGGCGGGACCGATGCCGTCTTTCCAGTGGTAGTAAGAGCTGAAGTTGCCGCCGAGGCGCAGCTCGGTGAGGTGCATCGCCTTGAGCATCGCAACTTCGTCGGGATCGAAGATGCCGATGGCGTCGGCTGGCATAAGCGAGATTTCGTCGACGTCGGCTCGACCGGCGCCTTCGACAGCGATGCCGAAGTCGACCGGCTGCAGACGGCGCACTACGCCAGGCTTGAGTTGGAGCTTCGCCTCGTATTTTGTCCACTCGCCGGCAGGCGCGTCTACAGTTGACTCGGCGAGCGTGGCGCCTGTTTCGGGATCGCGCAGCAGAACTTTTACACTCGCGGCGCCGGTGAGGTGCTTGACGTATAGCGACACGCGATAGGCGAGCTCGCGCTGCACCGGCAGATAGACGCGCTGCCGTATGCCAGCCTGTCCGTCGGGCAGGCCGATGATCTCAAGCGATTGCCAGCTATTGGCCGCATCGCCAACGTGCAGCTCGAAGCGATTGCCCGCCGCGAAATCGAGCGGCTTCCACGGCAGCGGAATGCCTGTGGAGTTGGTTGACTCGATCAGCTCCGGATCGTCGGCAAACATGTTTTCGAGATTGGTGTGGTTCCACAGTCCCGATTCGAGGCTGCCGTTGGTAAGAATCTCGGCGTCGATACCGCCATGGATGGAATTGCCGATGGGCTCGAGAAAGCTGCCGAAGAGGGTGCGCGGTATCTGCACCGTGCCTGCGGAGCCGACATGCACGGTGACGGTGGCGGGCATGGGGCGCGCTATGGTGATCTGCGCGGGCGCAACCTGTGCCGAGAGCAAAAGACAAGCAGCGCATGCCATGCTGGCTGCGACCGTTCGCACCGGGAATATCCGCACTGTTTTCTCCATTTCTAATTCACAAGGGCTGAGCTGCCACGCAGGCGAAAACACCGCAGCCATCATACATGTGACTGCGGCACATGGCTGCGGTGTCGATTGTTCATCGCGCTAGAC
>JASIJX010000269.1 GCA_030049955.1 Acidobacteriaceae bacterium | reverse complement strand
CGCTGGTTGCGGGGTTCGCCGGCATAGATGCCGCGCTGGTGGACGCGGCGCGTCTGCTGGGCGCGGGCAATGCGCGGATCGTGCTGCGGCTGCTGACGCCGCTGGCAAAGCGATCGATGGTGACGGCAGCCGTGCTCAGCTTTCTGCACACGATGGGAGAATTCGGCGTGGTGCTGATGCTCGGCGGGGACATTCCTGGCGCGACGCGTACGCTCTCGATTGTGCTTTACGACCAGGTGGAAAACTTCGATTATGCGGCGGCAACGCGCACTGCGGGGCTGTTACTGGGCATGAGCGTGGTGGCGTTGGCGGCTATTTATGCGAGCGGCAGAGTGCGCGGCCAGAGGCGAGACCAGATGCGTGTTGGGGGACGCGGCCGTGCTTGAGGTTTCAGTAAATGCGTGGCGCGGCAGCTTTCATATGGAGGTGGAGTGCCGGCTAACGGCGGCGTGGACGGTAATCTTTGGTCCATCCGGTGCGGGCAAGAGCACGCTGCTGCGGCTGCTGGCGGGATTGGACCGTGGCAGGGAGGATGGGGCGGTGCAGGCTTCGATCGCCTTCAACCAGCGGCTGCTGACGGAAACGAGCAGACGCATCTGGGTGCATGCGGGGCGGCGCGAGAGTGGGTTCGTTACACAGCAGCCGGCGCTGTTCCCTCACCTGACGGTGGCGGAGAATGTGGCCTTTGGGCTGCGCGAGATGGAGAGCAGAACACGGACGCGACGCGTTGACGAGGTGTTGCAGTTGACCGGAGCGAGCGAATTTGCAGAGCGCCGGCCACAGGATCTCTCCGGCGGGCAGGCGCAGCGCGTGGCGCTGGCGCGGGCGTTGGCGACGGCGCCGAAACTGCTGCTGCTGGATGAGCCGTTCTCCGCGCTCGATGGCGCGGCCAGCGATGCGCTGCTGGAGCGATTAAGGGCGTGGGTGCAGGCGAACGGCGTGCAGGCGGTGCTGGCGACGCACGATGTGACGGATGCGCTGGCGATCGGCGCAGAGGTGCTGCTGTTGCGCGAGGGGCGGATGGCTGCGCTGGGACCGGCGGCGGAGGTGCTGGCTACTGAACGTGCTCGTGTCGCTGGCCGACTGAAGTCGTCGAATTAGAAACCTACGAGCACCGGCTCCATTTCCAGGCGGATACCGAAGCGGGCTTCGACGGCGGCAGAGATTTGCGCTGCGAGCGCTAGGATCTCGGCGGCTGTTGCACCGCCGCGGTTCGTCAGGGCAAGCGTGTGGCGCGAGGAGATGGCGGCGCGGCCCAGCACGTAGCCTTTCGCGAACCCGGCCTGCTCGATGAGCCAGGCGGCGGGAATTTTCACAAGATTGGCATCGCTCGTACCTGCAGGAAAATGCGCCGGTTTACTGGCGCTGGCACTGCGTGCAGCAACCTTTTGGAAGAGGTCGGTGCTGATTACGGGGTTTTTGAAAAAGCTGCCTGCGCTGCGGCAATCGGGATCGCCTTCGACGATCAGCATGCCTTTTGACTGGCGGATGCGGCGGACTGTGGCTGCGACTTCGGCAAGAGATGGCTCTCTGTCCGGGTAAGCGGCTTCGACGGCGCGCTGCAGCTCCGGATAGCGCAGCGTGGGAGCTCCGCCGGGCGTTAGGCGGAAATCGACGCGCGTGACGAGGAAACGGCCACGATCGACGGTGTTGAAGCGGCTGAGGCGATAGGAGAAACCGCACTCGGCAGCGGTAAGCTCCACAAAGGTCCGGTTGTTCAAATCGAAGGCGCGCACGCGTTCGATGACCGATGAAACTTCCTGGCCGTAGGCGCCGACGTTCTGCACGGGCGTGCCGCCCACGGTGCCGGGAATGCCGGAGAGACATTCTATCCCTGCCGCAGAGGCATCCAGGGCGCGCTGGATGCAATCCTCCCAGGGCTCGCCGGCGGCGGCGCGCAGCAGGAGTTCGCCGGGAGCTGTCTGCATGGTTTCTATTCCGCGCAAAGCAACATGCAAGACCAGGCCGTTGAAGCCGGCGTCTGAAACGACCAGATTGCTGCCGCCGCCGAGGACGAAGAGTGGCACTCGGCGTTCGCTCGCCCAGTCTGTGGCGGCGACAACGTGTTCTTCGGTGGATGCCTCGGCGAACCAGCGCGCCGGGCCGCCGACGCCGAAGGTTGTGAATGGAGCGAGCGGAATGTCGGAGGGGATTTCCAAAGAGCAAGAGTACAGCACCGGCGTAATGAACCGCTGCTATACTGCAAGCGATTCCCTGGAGTATGCCCGTGAAGTTCCCGCGCAAGGCCCTGCCGGTTCTTCTGCTTGCCGTTGCTGTATTCACTCTCCACAACCGAACCGTTGCGCAAAGCAATGACGCCGACGCGGCCCACGCGCCCGATCCGGACCCTGGCACCGTCGGATACTCTCAAGGGCTCTTTGTCCCTATGGTGGCCGGGCAGCCGTTCCGCGCAAAGATTGAAGGCCGAATCTCCCGACGGCTGCCGGACGGAAACAGCGTGGAGGAGAAATACTACGATCAGGAGGCGCGCGACAGCGCCGGACGCATCTACCGCGAGGCGCGCGATACCGTGGCGGCCAACTCCGATGAGGAGCCAACGTTGTTGCGCAGCACCATTTACGATCCCACGAACCTGCTGATCACGTTTTGCCTGCCCGAGCGGAAAACTTGCCGGCAGACCGCGATGGCGCCCTCGCCCGCAAACGACCCGCTTGGGCCTTCGAGCGACGGCCGATTTGTGCTGACACAGGAAAGCCTTGGGACGAAAACAATAGACGGCCTGAAGGTGGTCGGAACGCGCGAAACACGGACCTATGCGGCCGGCGCTTTTGGCAATGACAAGCCCCTCGTGACCACCAAGGAGTTTTGGTACGCGCCGCAGTTGCACTTCAATTTGTCTGTTACCCGCAGCGATCCGCGCTATGGAACGCAAAAGCTCGAAGTAACGGAATTGAAGCTGGGCGATCCCGGGCCGGAGTGGTTTTCGATTCCAGACGGCTACAGGATGGTTTCAGAACAGACCTTCGCCACGCGCGCTTTTCCGCCCGATCTTGAGCCGCTCATTGAGAAGCAAGTGCCTAGCATGACGCCGGACCAGCTGCGCGCGGCCCTTGAACCGGTCGAGAAGGCGATTACTGCCTATGCGGAGGCTCATGCCGACGCCACGCGCGACAACCGGATCGATGTTTATGAGGGGCAGTTACGGACGCAGCTTTCCTCCAATCTGCGCCTACTGCAACAGAGCACGTTCCCGGATCGGGTGCAGAATGCCGAAACGGCGGACAAACGGCTGAACGAAGACTACCAGGAAGTGTTGACTTCTCCCTGCCTCAACAGGCCAGCGCCCGGCGATCCAGCCTTCATGCCCAAAGATGACTCGGCGTTGCGCAAAGAGGAGCGGGCCTGGATGGCTTATCGCGATGCATGGACGGACTTCCTCGAGAAGCTGTACCCAAATAACAGAGACCCGCGAAACTGGGCCTGGCTGCTGACTAACGAGCGCGACCTGGATCTGCGTCGCATGCAGACGGTGGAGCGCAACCGCGGCTGCCTTCCCGAGGAATCGCTGGCGCCCGCGATCGCCAATTTCGTTCCCGCCATGCCTGCCGCCGAGTTGGCCGCCACGCTCGTGCCCGTCGATGCCGCGCTGACCGCCTACATCCAGGCGCATGCTGAATCCACGCCACAAGAAGTGAACCAGTTTTTCGGAGGCATGACGAGGCAGAGTCTGGTTGCCGACCTGCGCATGCAGCAGCAAGGCGAGATGCCGACGAAGGATCAATTCGAAGACGCCGACCTGCGCCTGAATCAGGTGTACCGCGAGGTGATTGCGTCGCCCTGCCTGGCCAAGACTGCACCCGGCGATCCGCCCGGCGCGCCGGTGAGCGAGGAGAAGCTGCGCGCCGAGGAGCGCGCATGGGTCGCCCTGCGCGATGCTTGGACGAAGTTCATGACCGGTCTTTACCCGAATGCAGCACACGCCGGCTTTGGCACGGCGCTCACCGAGGAACGGGCGAACGAGTTGCAGCAGATCCGGGTTATCGAGCGGAACCGCGGCTGCCCATCTGCGGACGCGGCTGAGTAGCCGGAAAGACCGCAAACTCATAAAATGACAAGAGGCGGCCCAATTGCCGTCATCTTCTCCGCTTCAAGAGGACTGCATGTACCCAGAACTGATGATTATTCCTATGCGCGAGGAGCTTGTGCGCGCCGGCATCAAGGAAACTCGCACGGCCGAGGAAGTGGACGCTGCGCTGGCACAGCCGGGAACGGCACTGGTGGTTGTGAACTCCATCTGCGGCTGCGCTGCCGGCAAGGCGCGGCCCGGCATCCGGCTGGCGCTGGCAAACTCCGCAAACCAGCCCGACCACAAGATCACTGTCTTCGCCGGCCAAGACCGCGAGGCCACTGAGCGCGTGCGCAGCTACTTTGAGGGTAACCCGCCCAGCTCACCGGCCGTGGCGATTCTGCGCGACGGTAAGCTGGTGTACCTGATGCAGCGCTTCGTCATCGAGCAGTCCACGGCGCAGGAGATTGCGGGCGAACTGATCCGTGCGTTTGATGAGTTCTGCGCGAAGGCGCCGGCTGCGTAGTTACGCGCGTCGTGAATCGCAGGGATTAGGCCCCGGTGCAGGCACAGACATTCTTGCGCCCTGCGGGGCTGCTGTTCGATTGGCAATCCTTTCCCCAGGCTTGCGCCTGGGGCTACGGTCTATCGCCCGCTTCGCGGGCTTACTGCTCGGCGAGCCATAACCGCTGAAGTGAGCCAGCATTGGGGTTATAGCATCAGAGCGGCGCCGATCTCGTAGGGCTGATTTCGCCATAGCAGCGGCACGTAATACTCTTCGAGATACCAGGACAGGACGAAGAGGACAGCTACGCCGCCCACGGTCCACAGGAACATTCGCACCGGCAGGGTCTGCATCAGCGGCTCCCCGGGGTCTTGGTCGTCTCGCGGCGGGCGGTAGAAGAAAAGCCCGCTTGCAAAGCAGACGCAGCCGGCGAGCGCGATCCTCATAAGAGCCAGGCTCAAGCGTTCTTCCCAGTGCGTGCCGGGCACAAAAAACGCGCTACCCACCACCGGATAGAGCGAAAGAATGCTCAGGAAGAACGAGAGCGCTTTGCCGATCTCGAGAAGCATGCGCCGCCTCCCGCCTGGCGTAGAGGATTCGACGGGACTATTGTAAGCCTGATTGCAAGCGGCCATTCGGGCTGATGGGCCGGTTTGGATTATTTTTTCGGCGCGGGTTTGTTGAGACAAACAACCGCAGATCCTGAGCTCCATTTTCCGCAAAAGACGCGGCAAGCGGAGCTTAGGATGACAGCGGTTTTATGTAGGGCGCACGTGCTAGAGATCGCGCCAGTTGGGGCCGAAGCCGAGATCGGCCACGAGCGGCACATTCAGCTTGATGACGCCTTCCATCTCCACCTTTACCAACGACTCGACCTCGTCGCTCTCCTCGAGCGGAACTTCGAAGAGCAGTTCGTCGTGCACCTGCAACACCATTCGGGTTTTCAATTTGTGTTCGGCGAGCTTGCGGTCGAGCGCGATCATGGCCAGCTTGATGAGGTCGGCAGCGGTGCCCTGCAGCGGCGTGTTTACGGCGGTGCGCTCGG
>JASIJX010000268.1 GCA_030049955.1 Acidobacteriaceae bacterium | reverse complement strand
CCCCGGCGACAGGTCTTCGTCGCTGGGGTGGCTAGCTCCCTGCTTTAATAGCGTCCATCGTCTCCTGATACTCCGACCGCAGCAAGGCCACGCCGGTGCGAAAACGCAATTGCGCCTCGGCCAGGTTCAGGCCTTCGCGGTCCATCGAGACGTCGTTGCCGTCAGGCCGCGAAACCAGCCCGTCGACCAGCTTCACCCGCACCGGCCGCGCCGCGCGTCCCTCGGCCACATCGCCCATGGCCTCGCGCATCTCCGCTTCAAAGTCCATGCCCACCGCGCGGTAGCCGGGTGTGTCGATGTTGGCCATGTTGGCCGCCGTCAACTTGGCCTCGGCGGCAGCCAGATCAAGATAGCGGCCGATCTCCTCGCTCAGCTCGGACGTAATTGCCATGCTCATCGCCGGTCCCTCCTGTTTTTGCCACTTCAAAGCTCATTTCGCGATTAATTAATTAGCTGCCAGGCCAAAATCGATCTCGCGCGAGGTCACGACCGCCGCATCGCCGGCCAAAATTGCTGCCCGCTCCAGCACATGCTCGAGCTCGCGCACGTTGCCCGGCCAGTCATGCGACTCGAGCTTGGCCATGGCACTGGCGTGAACGCGCTTGACCGGCATCTCGCGGCCCAGCCGGCCAAGAAAATGCTCGACGAGCAACGGCAGATCCTGCGCGTGCTCGCCGAGCGCCGGCGTGCGGATAAGAAACACCGCCAGCCGGTAGTAAAGATCGGAGCGGAAAACCCCATTCTGCGCCTGTTGCGCCAGCGGCCGATGCGTTGCAGCCACAATACGCACATCCACCTTGACCTTTTCGTTGTCGCCCACTCGCTGCAGCTCGCCGCACTCCACAAAGCGCAAGAGCTTCGCCTGCAGCGCCAGCGGCATCTCGCCGATCTCATCCAGAAACAGCGTTCCCCCGTCGGCGGCCTCAATGCGCCCGGTGCGCCCCTGCACCGCGCCGGTAAAGGCCCCGCGCGTGTGGCCGAAGAGCTCGGCTTCAAGCAGGGCTTCAGGAATTGCCGCACAGTTAATGGCGACAAACGGCTTGCGGCTGCGGGGCGAAAGCTGGTGCACGGCCTCGGCCACCAGTTCCTTGCCCGAGCCGGTCGGCCCCTCGATGAGCACCGGCGTCATGCGCGGCGCCACCAGGCGCACCCTGCGGCTTACTTCGAGCATGCACGGCGCATTGCCCACCAGTTCCGGCAGCCGTTCGGCTACCGCAGCAGCGGTTGCGGCTGGCGTTTCAATGTGGGTTTCGGGGCGAATGGGAATCGTCTTCGCTGCGGCCGGGAATCCGGCGGCAACGGCTTCCGCGCGAGCATCGGCCGGCGCCGATTGCAGATGCTTGGCGGCGGCCATTTGGGCCGCCGGCTCGGTCGATATTCGGGCGGCAGGGATCGGAGCAATCGGCGCAGCGGGCAGCTCCGGAGCCGCATTCCATGCCGCCGTATCGGTCTCCTGGCTGCGGCGCAGCGCGTAAAGCAGCTCCTGCCGGTAGGGGCCGCGCGGGCTCTCGAACTCCGATGCGCCGTCCGCCGCGACCATGCTCGTAATCAGATCCGCCTGCGGGAAACGGCCGCGGAAATCGCGGAGAAACTCCCCGAGCTCAAGATCGGGCAGCCACGAATCGACGATCACCGCCTCGGGCGTGGATTTTTCGGCCTCCGCCCATGCCTCCGCGCCGCCTTCGGCTTCACGAACCTGCCAGCGCAGGCCGATAAGAATCTGAGAGAGCCTCTTGCGGAAGCTGAGGTCGGCGCTCGCCACCAGCGCGGTCCGCGTGCGGACGCGTGAGGCTGCGGAAGGCGAAGACAGCATGGAAACGGGAATGGACTGCATCGGAGGCTCCTTCAAATCAAAAAAGAAATTAAGAACAGAGCAAGACGGAAAATCTGAAACCGGAAAATCGATATTGGAAACATCAGGCCACCGGACCGGCTGCGGCGATTGCTCGCGGCGGTTCGCCAACTGCGGCAGACGCAACGGCAAGCAGGATCGGCGGATGCAGCGCCAGCTCAACCTCAGACGGCACCATGTAGCCCTGTCCGCGCACCGTGCGGATCAGGTGGCCCGGCGGCGGGTCCTTGAGCTTGCGGCGCAGGTAGTTGATGTAGACATCGACAATATTGGTCGTCTGCGCCGGCTCCATATTCCACACCGAGTCGAGCAGTTCGACCCGCGAGACGCACTGGCCGCGATTGAGCATCAGGTGCTCGAGCAGCGCGAACTCTTTATTCGTAAGCTCGATCGCATGACCGGCGCGGCGTGCCGTGTGGTCCAGCCGGTCGACCTCAAGATCGCCCGCCTTCAGTTGCAGCCGGGCTTCGCGCTTGCGCCGCAGGAGCGCCCGGCAGCGGGCGCGCAGCTCATGCAGGCTGAAAGGCTTCACCATCAGGTCGTCGGCGCCGAGATCCAGGCAGCGCACCCGCGTGTCCACCTCCTGCCGCGCCGTCAGTACCAGCACCGGGAGGTCACCGTTGATAGCGCGAACTTCTTCAAGCACCTGCTCGCCGTCCTTCACCGGCATGTTCAGGTCGAGGATGGTCAGGTCGGGCAAATCTTCGCGAAATGCATCCACCGCCGCGCCGCCATCCAGGGCCACCCGCACCCGGTACCCGTCGGTCTCAAGCCCGCGGCTCAGGAACAATCCCAGCGCCCTGTCATCCTCAGCAATCAGTAATCTCATCTCCGCCTCGCTCATCGCGCCCGCCGGCACTATTAGTCCGCGCTCATCGGGAGCACTCTCTCAACTTGCGCTGCGGAGGGAGGGAACTCAAGGCGAAAGGAGAGAAAGAATGCGGTGTGATTACAAAATCGGTACCGCAGTCAAAAACTGTTTCAAAATGGCCCACACACGTGTACAAGGGCAGAAAAGCTCTGGCTCCATTGGCACTTCCGTGGCATGAGCCGGGACTGGAAATATTCCCGGCTTGTCCGCTTTCCGGCTACAATGAAACTCTGGGGCAAAACTTGATGGTTACCAGCACTACGATCCCGGGGGCGGCTGGCGCCCAGATCGGCGCACAGACTAATGGCACCGGAAACGACCCGGCTTCGCTGTTGCAACATCTCATTACTGAAAGCCCAAACGAGGCATCGCAGGGGTTCGACACCAA
The DNA here is from genome assembly GCA_030049955.1 of Acidobacteriaceae bacterium. The sequence goes on along the minus strand of JASIJX010000268.1, from coordinate 6,890 downwards.
ATCGGCTCTGGAGATCGCCCGCATCATTAATCACGAAGATGCGAAGATCGCCGCGGCAGTCAAAAAGGCGATCCCCGAGATCGCCCAGGTAATTGACCAGGTGGCGCGCAGCCTGCGCGACGGCGGCCGGCTCATCTACATCGGCGCCGGCTCCAGCGGCCGCATCGCCGCGCTCGACGCCTCCGAGTGTCCCCCCACCTACTCCACTGCACAGGGCCAGGTGCAATACATCATGGCCGGTGGGCCCAAGGCTCTCGCATCCGCCGTCGAGGTCAATGAGGACTCCGAAGAACTCGGCCAGCGCGACATCGCCCGCCGCCGCCCCACGCGCAAGGATGTGGTGATCGGCGTCTCTGCCTCAGGCCGCACTCCCTATGTTGTCGCCGCCGTGGCCTACGCCCGCGCCCGCGGCGCGCACACGGCCGCGGTTACCTGCAATCACAATGCACCCATCGCCGCGGCGGCCGATATCACCATCGTGGCCGAGGTCGGCCCCGAGGTCATCTCCGGCTCCACGCGCATGAAGGCCGGCAGCGCGCAAAAGATGATTCTCAACATGATCACCACCGGCGCCATGACGCGCCTGGGCATGGTCTACGACAACCTGATGGTCAATCTGCACATGCAGAACTCCAAGCTCGTCGAGCGCGGCATCCGCATCCTCATGGATGCCTGCAACATTGACCGCGCCACAGCAGTTGAGACCATCAAAAGTGCAGGCCGCAGCGTTCCCGTGGCTCTGGTGATGCTCAAAGCCAAAGTCGACAAGCCCGAAGCCGTGCGCCGCCTGGCCAAGTCCGATGGCAACGTCCGCGTCGCCATCGATGACAACGTGCTCGAGCTCTAGAAGCGCCCTCATAAACCGCTTTTGAAAGAGCACGAACGGCCTGACGATGGGGGCAGGTTTCCAGACACCTGTGCAATCATCGCCGCGCATCTAGCCGACTGATCCGCCTCAGTTCTCCGTCGGCCGCTCGATGTGGTCGAGAACGCCGGAACCATCGCAGCCACGGCCAGAAGAACCAGCGCCGTGCGATAAACGGTTCCCAATCCCTGCAGCTCGTTCTGTGATTGGAATCCGGCATCGGCAAAATGCCCGGCACACAAATTGAGCGTGGGCTGCCGGTCGTTTCTTTGGTGCCCCAAAGCAACCAATTTCCTGCATTTAGCTTCCCTAACTGCTATTGGGTACCCGATTTCCACTCCTCTTTGAGATGCCCTGATTACCATGTTTTCAGGTATTTTCCGGCGGCGCCGATAGGGATTATAGTGCGCCAATCCGTCAGCGCATTTGCTTAGTTTTCTTTATGAACCGAGACTGCGCCCAACTTTGTGCACATCCAGCACCGCACCGCGCAAGCCGCGCCGCTGTCTCAAGCGCCGCTTGCCCGCGATCTGCCGGTCTCCCACTATCGGCCGGTTTACGGACCGGCGCTGTCGTAGCATTGCTTTTGATTTGCATCGCACCCCGTCAGGCCGTCTGCCAATTCGCTCGCCAGCCGGAGTTGCTTTCCCGTCCGGCAAGTGTCGTCCTCGTTGCCAGGCTGGAGACGCTTAGTTTGACCGCCATACCGGCTGTCAACGTCTCTTCTCTCTCCTCGGGCGCCATGCCTGTCCCCGGCAGCCTCTCGATTACCACCAGTTGGGCCCTGCCCAGGAACCTGACCACACTTCGATTGACCGTTTATCGCAACACGAGTTTTCCGGATCGTGTGGTTCCGTCGCTTGGCGACAAAGAATCGAAAGAATCGCCGGATACAATTGCCCTTACTCCGGAGCCCGCTGCTCCCCTATCCGGTCAGACAGTTTTGATTCAGGGGAGCGGCGACTCGAATCAGGCAACCACTCGGACCGACCATCTGCAAATCGCCCCCAGCACAAACATCGTTGGCCAGAAAGTCACCGGTGAAGGTGGCGTAAATCGAGCGCCACAACTTACCTTCGTTGTCCAGGCCTTGTAGCGCCGTCACGATCGTGCCAGCACCCTTTTCCCGCAAAATACATTCTCTGGTGTACGGCTATCATAGTTACTCTATGGCGCCCCCGTAACCCTATCGTGTACGTGCACGAACAACATAGGCAGAAGCTTACGTGTGAAAAATACAGTAAGCTAACCGTGAAACTTACCGTGATTGTGCAGGCCGCTGCGGTGATCGCATTTACGCCAGAAGATCCTCCAGCACTGCATTAACTCATGAGAACGAAGTAACTAATCCTATTTATAACCTGCTCTAAATAGAGCGGTTCATCGCGATTCCCCGCCAACAGCGGCAATTCTTTGGTGGCTTGTCACATGTTACATGGATCATCGTGATCCGAATCGCCAGCACTAAAGCGGTAATGTTGACTGCTTTTGGGCCACCCTCGTGTGCACGATTGTGGCATGTATAAGTTGCTGATAACTTCGTAGCATCATCACGGACATTCAGTTAAAAACTATTGTCTCGCTGACGACGTGCCATTGTTGTTGCTTCTGCTGCTCGGTACGAAAGCTCAGCAATCCCAATTGCGCAGGAAATTCTTGCGAAGGAGCGAAGGCATGTCACAAATTGTTAGAAGGCTTTCAGTCAAATTGGCGCTGGCGGCCGGTCTGGTCGCAATAGTGAGCCCGGCAGCATTTTGTCAGGCTCTGGATTCAAGCCCGGCGACAGTCTCTCTGTCGGCGACATTGAGCGAATCGCTCACAATCTCAGCTACGCCGTCTGCGGTTTCCTTCAATCTGGTCTCCGGCGGCACGGCCGCAGGTAGCGCTCCGGTGGCGATCACCACCACCTGGGTTCTCAAAAGCAGCCGTTCGACCGTTACGCTGACAGGCTGGTTCTCCAATGCGGCTCAGGCGCTGACCAGCGGAGGCGCGACGCCGGTTTACATTCCCACTTCCGAAGTTCTTGGGCAATTGAACTCCGGCACGTTTACCGCATTTACGCAGTCGCCGGGCAGCGGTGATCTCGGTGTTGCTGGAGCGAGTCTGGTGCTGTTTACGCAGGCAATCACCACCACGAATGTTTCCGCCAACCGCACCGACAATCTGAATCTCGAAATCGATCTGGCCAGCCAGACCCAGCTTCCCGCGGGAAGCTATACCGGCACGCTGAACCTTGAGGCTCAAGCGCTCTAAATGCGCCGCGGGTCGCGGCATTATCGCTGATTAGATCAAGAAAGGTATATATTCGTGCGGTTCTTGTCAAAATTGTCGAGTTTGCTGCTGCTCACTTGCGCCAGTTGTGCATTTGCCCAGACTGTGGCCCCGGTGATTGTTGAATACAAAGGAAAGGCGGAAGGAAGGATTTCGCTCGTCAACAACACCACGCTTCCGATGGCCGTCGTGCTGGAGCCGCAGAGCTTCAGCATCACGCCGGAGGGCAAAGGCATCTATCGGCCGCTCGATCCGGACATTCATGTCAAGCTTTCCGCCATGAGTTTCCGGATCGATCCCGGCCAGACCTATTACGTCTTTTACTCGGCCACGGCCGACAAACTTCCGGCCTGGTTTACCGTCTATTCCGTTTTTTCTTCCGCGCAGCACAGGCCCGGCCTGGACGTGCGGATTCTGCTCCCGCATACGGTCTACATTTATCCGAAGAAGTCGAAAGCAAAGGAGAATGTGCAGCTCACCAGGGCGGTGTACGTGGCTAAATCGGGAAAGATCATTTGCGACCTTGAAAACAACAGCCCGGATCTTGCGCGCGTTCAGGAGGTGCATGTCACCGGAGCCGATAGGTTATCGGCCAGCGCAGCAGGATTTCCTCTTCTTCCCGGCGGCCGCCGTCATCTGGAAGTGGATTGGAATGAAAGTCAGCCGCCTCAGGCCATCGTGCTGAAGCTTGAGCACTCCACGATCAAGCAAGACATCAGCACGAGCGGCCAGTAGGGCGCTTTGGACGGGCAGGGGTGAACTAGCGTGCGAAACTTCTGCTTGTCTTCGCTGATTCTCGCCGTCCCGTTATTCCTGCACGGCCAGGTCTTTCAGGTCAATGGAGGCTCCTCGAGCCTATATGAAGCTCAAGGCGGCTCTGTGACCGTTCGCGGCTCCAGTTACGATGCGTCCATCGGCACCGGCGTAGTGGCGGGCCACTTTGTGGGCGGCGCGAATCTGAACTGGATGTCTGGCAAATCGACCTGGATTCTTGGTGATGATTTCATTCCATTCGTTCTACCGACAGATATCTTCGACGCGAGTGACTATATAACCGCCATGGGCGCTGGCGTGAAAACGAGAGTGCGCGGTACGGATGTGTTCGCGTTTGTTGGCGCCACATCGACGCTGTTCGACAGCCCCTTCTTTCAAGGCGCGCAGGCCGAAAATCCGGCCGGAATCCTGTTTTTGAAACGGCAATTGGCGAAGAACTGGCAGGCTTCCTCCAGCATGGTGTTTTCGCGCCAGTTCACCGCAATTCAAAGTCTCGCATGGCAGCCGGACAAAGATTTGAAGATTGCTCTCTCCGCAGGGGTGGGAGCCAATCAGCCGTATGGCGCCGGCAGCTTTGATTTCCGCCGCTCCTGGATCGATGCCAAGGCGGCCTATATCGCTGCGGGCAGCCAGTTTCATCGTGTCGTGGTCGCGGAGCCGCTCATGAGCGAGCCGGATCGCGAGAATATTGATGTTACCGTGAGGCCTACGAGTTTTTTCACGTTAAGCGGAGGCCGGAACAACTATCTGACTCCCGTGACCTACCTCACGCCACTGAGCAACACCCAAAATAGCGTGCGCACAACCGCCGACCAGGGATCGGGATCCGTTCAGGTGGAAGGCACAAGCCTTTCAGGGACCTTTTACCACTCCACATTCGAGGGAAGCTGGAACAACTCGACGGCCTACACTGCTGACCGCAGCTTCTTTGGCCGTCTTCGTGCATCCAGCAGTTATCTTGAGAGCCGGCCTAACGATGCGCCGAAGATCCGCGCGTTCCTCACCAACATTACCGAGAAGGTCACGCCCAGGATCGACGTGAGCCAGCTCATCAGCCATTCGCATGGGCAAACGACAATTTCCTTTGGCGGCAGCCTGCTTTCCAACGTGGCATCCATCAGCGCGGAATACCAGACCTATTACGTGCCTGAGCGGAATTCCGCGCCTTTTGAGCAGGCGCTGATCATCGATGTACAACTGCATCTGTTCCATGGAGTCACCCTGCATGGATCGACCTTTGTGGCCCCGGACGGAAGCCTCCGCTACACTGCTGATTCGCAGGCAATCGCCGTGCATCAGGGAGCCTATACGCCCGACACCCCGGATAACTCGCTGGTACGCGCTTCGATTGGCAGCATGCTGCTGCGGGGAAGGGTGTTGGATACGGCGGGCCGTCCGATTGTCGGAGCCGCACTGATGATCGATCAGCTCATTGTCTATACAGACGATGATGGGTTTTATTACATTCGAGAGCGGAAGGCTCACGATCACCACCTCCGGGTGATGGTGAACCAGTTTCTCGGGGGCGGCGCTTATCGCGTTGTTTCCGCGCCGACGGTCGTGCGCAGCACATACGATATGAATTCGCCGGACACCGTGATCGTGGTGGAACGCATCAACGAGTCGGAGAATTCAGGTTCTGCGAAGAAATAGGGGTGACAATGCCGACGGCGAACAAGCGCGCATTGCTTTTATTCTCGATCGCTCTCCTGCTGCCGGGCAGCTTCGCGGCGGCTCAGGCGATTCGTGTAGCAAGGCCCGCTGCTGTCATAGCGCCAGAACTTGAGGTCAAGAGCCTGTCCATCACGGTCAGCTCCTCCACCGTCAGCTTCACGCTGGTATCGGGTGGGACCGCCGTTGGCACTCCCGCTCTGAGTATCAAAACTACGTGGGGATCCGGAAGCTGCACAACCAAAAAAACCTGCACCATCAGCTTATATGGCTATTTTTCCAGCGCCACGGCCGCGCTTTCTGGCGGAACGCCGGTTGTGGACATTCCTACTTCTGAAGTGCTCGGCGAAATGACCACCGGGCTGCCCACGACCTATACGGCATTTACCCAGACCGGTACATTCGGCGGAGCAGGGGCGAGCCTGGAGCTTTTCACGGACGTAATGACAGCGAAAACCACCGGCGGGTCCCGCACGGACCCGCTCAGCCTGGAAATCAATCTCGCCAGCCAACCGCAACTGCCGGCCGGGACCTACACCGGCACCCTTTCGCTGATCGCAGAATCCTTCTGATGGCAAAATCTATCATCGTTGCGAAATAGATAGCCTCCGGCCTGCTCTAGTAGACTCAACGGCAGCATGGTTGCCTGCCTTTGCATTTCCCCGCTCCGCCGGACCTGCGGCTTCGTTGCCCTTTTTCTTCCCGCCGTGCTCGCCTGTCTCATTCAGCCTCAGCCGGCGCGCGCACAGGGCACGCACCTGTGGACGCAATCGACCCTCGAGGATTTTGAGAAAGGCACGCCGCAGGGCGTGGCCCTCACCAGCGACGGCCATCTCCGCCAGGGACCGGGACTGACCGGCGTCGTCACCACGCCATCGACCTTCGTCTGGTCAGTGGCTGCGGATAAAAACGGCGTTGCGTACCTCGGCACAGGCTCGCCGGCCACGGTTCTGCGAGTGGGCCGCGACGGCAAGCCGTTCACGCTTTTCAAGACGAAAGACCTGACGGTTCAGGTCGTGCGTATCGGCCCCGACGGTGCGCTGTATGCGGCCACCCTGCCCAGCGGCAAAGTGTATAAACTCGATCCAGCCGCCACCGAAACCAAAGACGACTCCAGCGCCACGCTGGTCTTCGACGCAGGCAAGCTCGACGAATTGCAGAGCGAAGCAAAGCCTGCGGAAAGCAAAGACGGCGAGCAAAAGGCAGCAACCGAAAAAGCAGAATCCGAAAAATCCGGCGAGAAACCGCACTACATCTGGGACCTGACATTCGACCCGCAGGGCCGGCTCTATATCGCTGCCGGCGGTCC
>JASIJX010000267.1 GCA_030049955.1 Acidobacteriaceae bacterium | reverse complement strand
GTGGAACCCAAGGAGACGATCGAAACTGGTTCGTTGCGCGTCGTCCAACGGCACGGCGAAGGTCTTCAGCCAATATCCATCGAGCCAAACGTAGATCGACAACACCGCCAGAAAGCCGGTGAGATAGAAGATATATTCCTCGATCGGGACCGTATGGCCCAGCGCGAGCGCCGGAATGCGCAGCGTGGCATCGCGGTTCGGGTACCCGAAGAAGAATCGCGCCAGGAAAAAGTCCAGGGCCGCGCCCAGCGGAAACAGAATTCCGATCGTCCACCAGAAGGCGCGCTTCGAGATTCGGATGTGCTCCTGGGGAAGAAGCCAGAGAGCTATAAGGACGACGGGCACTGCGAAGATGAGCAAACTGACTGAGTATCCGTAAGGCGAGGGATTGCCGGCCACTATCTCACTCAACGGCCGGAAGGCAGAGGATTTGACGGTGTGCAGGGTGAGCGCCGCCGGGACGGAAATCATGGCGAGCATGGCAAGCACCACCCACGCACCGGAATTGGATGGCTGGCCAGTGTTTCGCGTGCGCATGGCAAGGCTTCTCCGGTGATGGGATGGAGAAAATATAGTCTTTGGCGGGGAACGGAGCAACATAATCCGTGACACCGTCGTCGCCGGCAGCGACATCTTCTCCTTTGTCCTGCCCTAATCCAGCGGAGCTCACTGGTTGAAGAGTCGCGGGCTGACGCGTTGCATCGGCTTTCCATCGGGAGTCGTGAAGAACGTGTCTATCAAAAATTCGATGAAGCGCTGCGTAAAGATAGTGCTGTGGTCAGGCACGATATCGGGATCGATTTCCATCATCCAGTAAGGCGACCCATTGCAGCGGTTCGGGCGTTCCTGAACAGCGAAGCACGTCTGCGTGTCATAGAGACGAAAGGCGCTGACGACGTTCAAATGCTCCTGATTGAAGAGGTCGCGGTTGCATTGCACAATCGCCTGCGGATTATGGATGGTGATCTTTTCGCCGGTGGAGGCGACCTGCATCTGCGTGGCGCCAATTGCCTTGAGCATGACGTGGCTCTGGAGAATCTGCATATGCGGCGCGGTGTTCATGTAAAAGGAACTTTGTGGGAGCGCGCCATCCTCCTGGGTCTTCAGCTGCCAATGAGGGTTCGGGGCATGTGGATCGAAGCAGGAGAGCGCGTAATTGCCACTGGTACCGGGGCCGAGATTGCGAAAGCTGCCCGCAATTTTGAAGCCGAGCTCAGGCAGCGCATGCCCGATCGGAACAGCGACTTTTGTAGCCAGATCGCTGGTTGACGTGAGGGAAACAAACAGCGGCCGATCGGCAGTGTTGACGCCTGGCGGATCGGCGGCTTCGGTGGGCGATCCGTTCGCCAGAAACGGCTGGTAGCGATAACTGTTCGCCATTAGGAAATCCAGCATTGGCATAGCCTCTGAGGCTGCGCCGGCCGGGTTGATGAAGATGACGAGGTCGGCGTGGCCATTGGTGGCAGCAGAAGCTAACCGCAGTTTCTCCAGGGATTCAGTCGATCCCGCGGGTAACGTTGCGGCTTCCTGGGCGTACAAGGTGTCCTGAGCAATTTCGCCAGCGGTCATTTCACTGAGAGCGCGCTCGAGAAGAAGTCCGCCAAAGGAATGTCCGATGAAGATGGCCAGAGCGCGACTGTTTTCGTGGGTGCGCATGGCGATCTCTGTCAGCGCGGTGGAGAGTCTGGCGCTGGGGATGCGAATGGCGGCGGCCTCACGATTGAAATAGGAGAATTGCTGTGCCACGGGCCAAGAGGACTTGATGAGGTTCCCACGCCAGCCGATGTAGATTCCGATAATGGGCCGGGTTCGTTTCAAGCGCGTGTAGAGGTCGCGGAGCGCTGCTTCGAATCCTGCGACATCACCGTTATCCGGGGCGGCGTTGTTCTTCCAGCCATGAACAAAAGTGATTACCACTGGCTCGGCCTGCGGGTCTGCATTGGCGCGGCTAATCACGCTGAGTGCGGTGTCGAGTTCACTTTTACCGTCGAGTTCACCTTGATCCCAAAGTTCTCCCATGTCATCGACTTCAATGAACGCGAGACAGATGGGAACAGTGGCGGTGACGCAGTCCCGGCCGGTTTTGACCTGCGTGACGGCGGGATCATTCGGCGCAGGAGGCGGGACTTCAATGGCGGGATCATTCAACCGGTAAGGCTTCAGCGGCACCTGGCAACCCTGGAGCAGAAACAATATCGACGCTATCGGAGCAAACAGAAGCAAACGGATTGCAAGTCTCATGGATTGCCTCCAGGCACGGCGTTCGAGTGGTTTCGGTGCAGGATGGCGCCGATGATCCTGCTCTCCTCGGGCTGATACTCGGTCCAGAATGAGGACAGCACCGCAGTGCCAAATGCTCCAGCGGCACGCTCGCCGACGTTGGTGAATTTATTTTCCGCAGCGGGGTACCACGGATAACCGGCATAGGCTCCAGCGAATTCTCCAGCGAATCGCGAAATCGCAGGGATACGGTGGCCGTGTCCCGAACGCGTCGATCGGCGAACTGTGATCACGTCCCACCAGGCATGGCCGAATCGCTGCCAGCCATCATGCGTCAGCTGGTCGAGGCTCGTGTTCCCAGCGGGTAAGTCCCTAATCGCCTGCTGGTGGCGACTAATGGTGTCCGGGTCATTTCTATAGGCGAGAAATCGCGGATCATCGTTGAGGATGAGTCCGGTGAGATACTGCGCAGTGCCCTTGCCGAGTGTTTGCGTGTAACGTACGCCAACCCGCTGACCGTACCCGTACCAGGTGCGCTTCCATTCCGACGGCGACTGGATGATTTGCGCGCCGAGACCGTAGAAAACTGCGCCGAGCGCAGCCTGGTCTGTGACAGAGCCAGTGATAAAGTCGAGGGCCCGCTGCTTGGGCTTATACCGGCAGTTGGTGGTGGCGGTGAGGTCAGTGGGAAATGCGCCGGGGCAGACCTGCACGGTCTCAGGAAATTTGAGCGGAATAGCCTGGCCGTGCGCAAGGGATACGCCGGAGAACGAAAGCAGCAGGAAGACTGGGACTCTCAGGTATCGCATTGGCGTCACTCAGGCAAGCAGTTGACGGAAGTAGTCGTTGAGAAGCCGGTTGTCAGGGTCGAACTGCGTACGTGCCGACTTTATCGTCTCTAGCCGGTCGCCAGAGAACTTCTGCAGCATTGCGGCCGTCAATCCGGGTGTCTGGTTCAAGAGGCCACGGCCGTTGCGATCAATACAGAACTGGTTGTAGGCGACCAGGAAATCATCCCATCCGGGATTCGCGGTCGACACGGGATCGATGGTCATAACATTGCCATCCCACGAATAGGAGAGCAGTGACTTCTGATCCTGTGCAATGTAGTAGCCGACGTAGAGAAGATTGGAGCGGTAGCCTTTTTGCTGGTAATAGGATTTGCAAAATGCGAAGAAGTCAGTGATCGCTGCGGGAAAATCTTCTTCAGGGAACGCAAACAAGCTGAACGTGTATCGGCTGTCGTTCGAGACGGGAGGATAGTCGATGATCTGATCGCCGGGAATGGTGTAGTCGCTGGAAACGATCGTTTCGAGTTGTAGACGCCAGGCTGCGCCGAAGGCGTCGATGATCCCGTAACGGATCGACGGAATCGAGACGTTCTGCTCGGTGTCGTGACCAAATTTGGGGCCGGAGGTTCCCCAAATGTAGTTGCGGAGCGCCCAGGCTGCGTGGTTCGGCTCGCCAGTGGCGCCGGGATTGTATTTGCGGAACTCGACCGTGATCTTGTCCTGGAATGGAAAGAGGTAATACATCATCGAATAGCCGAGCGTCTTCAGGTCCGGTAGTTGCGCAAGAAAATCCTCAAGGCTATACGTCGTGTGGTGTACGTGCATGGGCGTCAGCGGGCGCACCTGATAAGTCACTTCGTAGATGATCCCGAAGAGCCCATAGCTGGAGCGCACCTGCTGCATCAGGCCGGGATTGGTGGCTTCGTCAACTTCGAGAAGGTCGCCGCTGGGGAGCACCATTTTGACTCCGGTGATGTAGGAGCCCACCTGACCGTACTCGCCGGCAAAGGAGGCGTCCTTGGTGCCGGCGCAGGCAGCGCTGCCCGCGGATAAACTTCCAATCTCGGTGTTGACGTAAAACTGCAGGTTCTGGGCTTCAAGTGCTTTTGCCATCTGCAGATGCGTGGCGTCAGCCTGGACCGTGAGCCCGGTGGGACTTATGCTGAGGATCTGATTCATCTTCATGCGGATCAGAGTGCCGCCGTCGGCGACACCGCAGGGAGCAGTGGAGTGGTTCGAGCCTACGGCGCGGACCGGCGACGGATAGTTTGCCGTATCCTTGAGGACGCGCACGATGTCGTCAACACTGTTGGCATCCACGACGGCTGCAGGATGCGAGACGATGTTGCCGAACCAGTTGGTGACGGTGGTGGTCGTGGTTTCGGTTGTCGCTGTTGCCGCGGTTGTCGCTGTTGCCATGCCGCACCTCGCGAGTTTTTCTGAGGAGCCCGGGAAATCAGACGGATTGCTGTATAACGTCGAAGGCCTTTTCGCTCACCATGTAAATGGCGGACGCGATGAAGTAGCCCGGGATCTTCGGAAAGACGGAAGCATCGACTACGCGCAATCCCTGTATTCCACGGACGCGGAGTCGGCTGTCGAGCACCGCCATTGGGTCGTTGTCGGCGCCGATCTTGCAAGTGCAGGAGGCGTGGTGTCCCCATGCTTCATTGCGAATAAACTGCCGCAGTTGTTCGGGTGTTGCGTAGTCCGGTCCCGGTGTCTCTTCGCTGGCGATCAGGCCGTCGCGTTGCAAACGCTGGTTCATGTCGCGAACGAACTGCACGCCGGCGACGAGGGCATCGAGGTCCGGATCGTTGGCGCGGGCGCCATCGCCGAAGTACTGGAAATTGATCAAAGGAGTATCCCAGGGAACCGCAGATTGCAAGCTGACCGTGCCGGTATTGCTGGTGCGGGCCTTGAGGATTGCCCAGGTAAAGCGATTGTGGTGGTACTCGAACAGCTTTGAATAGCCGGGCTGATAGCCGCGGAAATATGCGGGCAAACCGAATATATATAGGTCCGGATCCTTGAGGTCAGATCTCGACCGGCGAATGACTCCTATCAGCACGCCATTGGAGGCATAGACGCCATCGCCCCTTTGCATCCATTGCTGCATGCAAGAATCTGGGTTCGGATCGGGTGGAGCGAACGTGGCATTGTCAAGCAAGGCAAAATCGCGGGCGCAGCAAGAAACGACGGCGACTTCGTAGCGGTCCTGGAGGTTCGCGCCCACACCCGGAAGATCGATAACCGTGTCGATGCCGAAGCGCGCCAATTGTGCACGCGGTCCAATGCCAGAGAGCAGGAGCAACTGCGGCGTGTTGAACGCGCCGGCGGCGAGAATTACCTCACGCCGAGCAGTCGCCTGGCGGCGCGGGAAATCTGCCGTCGCGGCGGCCGCTGCGGGATCGGCGCGGTAGAGGTGAGCTTGTTCGACAAATTCGATGCCAATGGCGCGGCTGCCTTCGACGAGTACTCGCGTGGCGAGGCAATTCTGCTGAATCGTCAGGTTCTGCGGATATTGCTGCGCGACGCACAGGAGAAATTCGCGCGGGCCGTTCCGCTTGCCATTGGCAACAGCTAGCGGCGTGAAGACGAGCCCTTCGGGGCTAGAATTCATGTTGCGCGAGTCGTTCGGATCGAAACGGGTCTCAATTCCGAGGGCGGGGGAGCCGAGGTGATCGACGAGCGCTTCGCGTACGCCGTTCAGCAGAATCTTAATGATGTTTTTGTCCTTGAGCACAAGTAACGGGTCGGCCTCGCTCGTGGTCAGCCAGCCTTTGAAGCCGTGGCCTCCGTCTTGATTGCGCCAGTCTTCCTTTCCCTGGAAAAGCTCTCCAATGGTTGAGAACGCCTGATCCACATCCCCGGCTAGCGTTCCCGGAGCTGGGACGTACCGGCAATTCTCCAGACGCTCGAAATATGTGCGCATCTTTTCTGCGCGCCAGGAGTCATCACCGGTCAGTTTGGCGATGCAGTTCCAGTCGTCGTCCTGCGGGATCACGGTGATCATCGCGTTATGTGCAGTGCAGCCGCCGAGCGCGCCGGACCGCGGGTACCAGATCCAGTCGCGGCCATCTCGTTTTACGATTTTGGAGTCGCGCGCCTGTTGTGCGTCATCGGTATAGTGGCGGACGTAGTAGCTCCACGCGCTACCGGGATACTCGGAGGCGAGACCGTGGAAGACGGGAACCTCATACATCATGCGGCCCATTTCACAGGCCGCGTACGAATCGGCGCCAGCCTCAAGCAGAAGCACCTTCGATCCGGCACGTGCGAGATTGGCGGCGAGCGGTCCGCCTCCGGCGCCGGACCCAACAATGATGTAATCGAAATCGTTCATATCGACTCCCGATATCTGCAGTTGGGAGACATGCGTCTGTCAAAAAGTTTTCAGGTATTCAATGAGGGCGAGCTTCTCCTTATCGCTGAGCGGCGGCTCGTCGTGAGCGTAACTGGTGCCAAAGTAGTGGCCGCGGTTTACGATAAAGTCCGGGCACTTGCTTACCTGCATCAGCGGCTCAACCAGGTTGGCAAATACCCGGCGCGCATCATCGTCGCTGGGATTAGGCCCGAGCGCCTCCAGGTCGTGCTTCAAACGCAGGAGGATGTTAAGTAGCTTCTGATCGTGTTCGAGCGTGCCTGCAAGATCAGCGCCGTCGCTGAGCAGATCGAGATTAGCGATCAGGTCGATGGGAGTGCCAGGAGGAATCGGGCCAATCTGGATTCCTCCGGCCTGAAAGACGCTGGGCAGGAGACGATGACCGACCCCGATGAGTCCCTTCAGGTTGTCGGGCACGTATCCGGCAGCGACGCGGATATAACTTCGGGCGGTTGTGCGGTCGATCAAGGAGCCGGCGATCTGCGAGCCCACCAGATTGCCAATGACTGGATCCTTGTCACGCCGCTCAGGCCATAGCAGTTTGGTAATCGCATCCTGGAAGGAAGCCATGCGATTGTCGACCGAAGGGCTCGGGTTCCAGTCGTCATTCGGCGCATTGGGATTCAGACGGCCGACGCTGTTGTTCAGGAGAAATGGGGCGGTGGACCAAATGCTAATCAGCGACGGTGGCCGCGTGTAGCCGCGTCCGCCGGCGGGCATTTTGAATGAGTGCGGCTGGCCATTGAAAGGATCGTAATAGGTGATGGCGCCGACCGACGGCAGATCCTTGTAAGTTTCCGATGAGAAGTTATCCCAGATATTGCCTCGGATTGCGTTGGTCGCCAGGGGGCTGCAGGCATTGGTTTGGAGCAGCGTCACAGGCACGCGGAATTCGGCGGAGAGATAGTTGTCGTCGAGAAAATCCGGAGCCTTCACGATCGCTTCCATCTTCTTGTGAAAGTCTGGCGTCTTCGTCCACGCCCAGTAGGCGGTCCAGCACTTCATGTAGTCGGGGCCGGAGCAGCCGCCGGGATCCAGTCCCGGCGCGGGAGCCGGAAGCTTGCTGGAGTGGCAGCGTGCGCAGCGGTCGGCAAACACGGTTTTGCCCAGATTGAGCGTGGCGCTGTCGGCAGTGAGATACTTCGCTCCTCCGGGAGCATCCTTCAACTTGTGCGGCGCGGTGCTGGCAAGGAAGAACAAAGCCATATTGGGCGACTGCGCCTCTGTGGCCTGCCAGTAGACAGAGTTCTTGCGGGCGACGGCAATTTCAATGGGCGTGGTCTGCTTGCCGCCAACGAGCGCATTAAAGTGCAGCAGCCATTCCTCGCTGAAAAGGCCAATGTTGAGATAGACCCGATTCAGCGCGCCGAGAACGCCGACAGAGTCTGAGCCATCTTTCAGCACGCGTGGCGAATAAGATGTTGCCGGCGCCGTGAAGTACTTCGCCAACGGCGATGACGCGGGGACATAGTCATTCAGCTGCTTATTGTTCAGGCTGCCGCCACTGAGTGTTTCCTTGCCGAAGCGCAGCGCTTGATCGAGACGCGGTCCTACATCGTAAATAGCATTCATGGTCCGCGGGTTGTTAATGTTGTCGGTTGAAACCAATGACGTGTCCAGGGTCCCGGGCCTCTGGCTGTGGAATAACTGGAAAACATAGTTGTTGGGATCGGCCTGCCAATCGAAGATGCGGTCGAGCCAGAAATACTGAGCGCCCACGTTGGAGGAGAGATTTTCCCACGCGGGGTGTTCGGGATCGGCAGGAGGCTTCAACGGGTTCGGTCCGACATGGCAGAAGGCACAGGACATGCCGACGCGGTAGGGGCGGATCAGGTTCTTATCGTTGTAGTAGCTGGGATCTGTATAGTAGCGGACTGGATTCCACTTTTTGGCTGCGGCGGCATCGAAGGCCGGGTTGGGAAAAAGCCTGAGCCCAACGATGCCGGATGCCCATCCGTAGTAGGAGCCGACAGGCAGGTTTTCCCCGCGTGCGCCTATACGCGCGCCAGGATATTTAGCGTCGTTTTCAAAGGGATCGGGCGGGCAATTGGGGTCGCGCTTGTCGAGCCACAAGCCATAGCGGTTTGGATCGGGCCCGGTGGCTTTGGTGAAGCAGGGTTCGTTGACCAGACCAAAGTAAGCCCAGCGATTGTCACGCGAGAACTTCAGGCTCGGATGAGATGAGAGCGTCTTGAGAAAGTCAAGCGCGCCAAAACTGGAGTTACCAAGGGTATCCCAAAAGCGGTCGTTCCCTCCGGTCCAGAGAAGCCACATGTTCCGGCCCTTGATCTGCTCGGGGGTAAGCGCCAGACCACCATCCATGTCGTGGAAGTAGTCTTCGTCGGCCGCGGGAAACGACGCGACATCGCGATGGGCGCGCATCGCTTCGTCTTGAACGGTTCCGGGACGGGGCTGCTTTTGGCAACCTGTGGCCAGAAGAGCAAATGCAAAAACGAGCCCAACAACACGAATACGCCGGTGTGCGCACACGCTGGCACCTCCGATGCACGGCTTTGTCAGGACAGACGCTTCCGCGAAACGGATGGCCGGGGAAAGGGGTTAGCGTCGGTATTGAGCAAACATCATGCGCTGCGGAGGAAGAGATGTCAAGCAGATTTCTGCGTTGCGAAGCAGGCTTGCCTGCTCTGTCATGACGAAATTACTGACTTCTAATCCCGGAGCGACGAGGTCTCGCGCAAGCGTCTACGACGCCGTGTGGAAGCAGAGTCGTAAGATCGACGTGCTCTTTGCCAATGCCGGCGCTTCGCAGCCGCGGCCGGTTGAGTTCGGCGACGAACAGTTTTTTCGATCTTCACTTTGACGCTAAAGTAAAAGGGCTCTTCTTTATCGCGCAGAGGGCTCTGCCACTGCTGAATAACGCGCATCCGTGATCCTGAACGGCTCCACTACTCCGGTGAAAGGGTTCTCCGGGATCGCCGTCTGCCATGCCAGGCGCGGCTAGACGCTTAATAGTGTTTGAAGACGCCAAAAGTCAATTCAAAGATCATTGACGCTAGTGGCCGTGGATCCGCTGAGGCCCAATGCGACCATCAATGAATGGGGCCAGTCTCTCCTCCATGCCCCCCGGGAGTGTTTTTCTGAAGCAGAAACGATAGCGAGAACATCAGAAGGCACATAACAAAGAACAGCCAGTACACATCAACATAGGAAAGAGCCTGAGCTTGAGCTCCTAGCATGACGTACATCCTGTCGAGCGCCTGCTGGTGGGCCAAATGCACGTTTAATCCCGCGTGCGCCAGCCTGTCTGCCAGTCCTGCAACCGCGGCATTGAAATGACCAGACCCGGTGTACACGGCCAGAACGGATTGATGGTACTGGCTTCTGCGCTCGACCATCGTGGTAACAGCCGAAGTTCCCACGCTCATGCCAATATTGCGCGTGAAGTTCATGAGGCCGGCTGCTGCATTGCTTTTTTCCTTGGGAAGGCCGATATACCCACTGGCCGTAATTGGCACCATCAGAAATGCGACCGGCAGATACTGGATGATACGCAGCCACGCAGCGGCTCGAAAGCTTATCAGCATGTCCATTTGCTTACAGGAAATAAACATGCCGAGAGCCATGGTGATCCATCCAAAGGCAATCAGATGGCGTGCCTGGAATCGCGACGTAAGTCGTCCGACCACTGGTATGAGGAACAAGAGGAGAACAGCTGAGCCCGATAACACCATTCCGGCTGTTTCCGCCGTATAGCCCATTAATGTCTGAAGAAACAGAGGAATAAGAACCGTACCACCCAGGATCGCAATACCGAGCGCAAAGAACATCAGATTGCAACTCGCAAAATTGAAAATCTTGAACAGACGAACATCTATAAGCGGTTCCCTGCGAAACCATTCCCAAATGACCAGAGCGACCAGGCTTACTGCGGCGGTGACGATTAGTGTTGTAATGAAGTGGGAACCGAACCAGTCATCTTCCTGTCCTTTGTCGAGAGTAATTTGCAGCGCGCTAACCCCGAGGATGAGCAGACTGAAACCGATGTAGTCAAACTTTGCGATGCTCGTCTTTACGCTGGACAAATAAGCAGGATCTTCGAGTAGCTGACCCACCAGCAGAGTCGCCAAAATACCTACTGGAACGTTGATGTAAAAGATCCAGCGCCACGAGTAGTTGTCAGTAATCCACCCACCCAGCGTGGGACCAATGGCGGGTGCGCAGACCATTGTGATTCCATACAGCGCGAAGGCCATTCCACGCTTTTCCGGTGGAAATGTATCGGTGAGAATAGCCTGTACCATGGGCTGCAATCCGCCTCCGAAGGCTCCTTGCATTACTCGAAACAAGAGCAGCATGGCAAGGCTTGGCGCGATGCCGCATAGGAACGAACTGAGGGTGAAAAACACGATGCACGTCATGAAGAAGCGCTTACGCCCCAGTAAGCCAACCAGGAAGCCACTCATGGGAAGCACGATGGCGTTCGCAACGAGATAGGTGGTAAGCACCCAGGTGCTTTCGTCGTTACTCGCGCCCAGGTTGCCTGCGATGTACGGAAGTGCCACATTTGCAATGCTGGTATCCAGCACTTCCATGAAGGCGGCCAACGAAACCACCACGCCAATGGTCCATGGATTGACCTTCGGCTTCCATGCAGCCTGTTCAGGGGCGAGTGCGACTGCGGTGCTCATCGGACCCTCACATCAGGCTCTACAGACAAACCTGGCTTCAACAGTCCTTCTGCATTGAAGTCCTGCGTCGAGGAGCGGTCGAAATCGATTCGCACGGGCTCCCGCTGCACAACTTTCACATAATTTCCAGTTGCGTTCTCAGGCGGAAGCAGACTGAAGACTGACCCCGTCCCGCCGCCAAGATTGGTCACGTGCCCCTTCCAGGTGCGGCCGTATGCGTCGACATGCACATCGACGGTTTGGCCTGGCCTCATATGTTTCAGTTGTGTTTCCTTAAAATTAGCTGTTACCCAGATGTCGTCGAGAGGCACAACCTCGAGAAGTTCCTGTCCAGTGCCCACATTCTGGCCGATCTCCACGCTCTTCTTGCCGACGATCCCGGTTACGGGAGACCGAATGATCGTATAGCTCAAATTGAGCCGAGCTTGCGCCAGTTGAGCCCTGCTCTGCGAGACTTGAGCATCTGCGGCCTTCGCCCGAGAGTACATCAGCGAAACCTGCTGCGGGGCAGTTTGCGCGCGCCGAAAATCTGCCTTGGCTTGCAGTAGCTTCGCTTGCGTCTGATCCAGCGACTGCTCCGCAGCGGCGACGACGGCATTAGCTGACTGCACCTCCGCCCGATTCACTTGCGAAGCAGCGACTGCGGCATCGTATCGCTGGCGCGAGATGTCTTCCTTCTGAACGAGCGGTTTATATCGGGCTAGATCGGAGTCCGTCTTGGTGGCATTGGCCCTTGCTTGCAATAATTCCGCCTGATCGGCTTCAAGGTTACATTTGGCTGCGGCCACTCCGGCCTGGGCGTTCGCAACAACCGCTTGCGCCGAATCGAGGCCGCTGTAAGCGTCCGCTGAAGTAATGGGAACGTTATAGTGCGAGCTTGCAGAAGTGGCTTCCGCATCGGCCAGATTCGCGGCCGCCTGGTCCGTTGCCACCTGGTAATCCTTCGGATCGATAACCACCAGGACATCGCCAGCATGGACAATCTGCCCCTCGATGAAGTTCACCTTCTCCACTTGTCCAGTGATACGAGCGCTCAGTGGCATAATGTGCCCGTCCACCTGTGCGTCGTCGGTGTCCTCGTAACCGAGCGCGCTCCAGAAAAAATACGCGCCCACAACAACAATCGCCGCAGCGGCGATCGAAATCACGAGTATTTTGCGGTGAGGCGCGGAGGACTTTCCGAGGTCTTTGGCGTAACGGCCTTTCGATTTTTCAATATCCTCTTGATCGTCTTCAGGTGTAGGCGGTTGAATACGATCAAGCAAGGCTTCGCGGCTATTCCTGTCATGGAATTGGTTCGACATTACTTTGCCCCCAAATATTCGCTGTAGTTTGTGCGTGCCACCCCGAGAGCGCGAGCTAAGGAAAGCTTCGCGAGATTGTGGTTGTACAAGCTGGTTATGTATTGGTCATTGGCGCTGGCGAGAGCCTGCTCGGCTTGCACCACTTCGACACTGCCAGTCACGCCCGAAGTGAAGCGGTCCTTCGACCGGGCGAGGCTCTCATTTGCGAGCTCAACATTCTCTTTCGCAACCGAGACTTGTTCTTTCGCGGCAGCGAGATTGAGAAATGCGGCTCGTACGTTGTAATCAATCTGGCCGCGGAGGTTTTCCGCTTCCGCTTTGCGCTGCTTCAGTTCTGCATCGGCTTGAGTGATGTCGCCTTTGATACGGCCACCGGTGAAAACCGGTACACGGACTCCAGCTGCAAAACTAAAGGCCCCGTGGGAATGACCGAAAGTCTCGCCAGTATCGCCATAATCGCCATTTACCGCCGCTACTGGATAGCGTTCGGCTTTTGCGGCTGAAAGGTTTTCGGCGGCAGATTTTTCAAGATCAAGAGCCGCGCTGAAATCGCTGCGCGACCGATATGCGATGCTGAGCGCATCCTCGAGCGTCGGTGGATTGATATCGGCATATGGAATCTGGTCGGCTAGTTCGAATTGCTGGCCGAGCGGCAGTCCGATTGCCCTTCCAAGATTCAATTTCGCAATTGCGAGGTTATTGCGCGCAATGCTCAGGTCGTACTCTTCAGTGTGCAACTGAACTGCTGTGTTTGTAACGTCGATGCGCGGAGCCGTACCCGCCTCGGCCTCGTCGCGCGCCTGATCGTAAAGAGCTCTCGCATTCTGTACCTGGGCTTCCTGCGCTTGAATCCGAGAGCTGGCCTCGATGATTTGCAAATAGCCGTTGCCGACTGCAAGTGTGATTGCATCCAGGATGTCCTGATAGCTCAGTTGTGCTGCTTGCTCCACGGTACGAGCGGCACGCAGGTGTTGAATGGATTCGAGGCTGAAAATTGTCTGATTCAGCGTCGCATCAACGCTGCTGTAGCTGTACGGACCAATGACCTGGGGAAGAGAAATGTTTCGGACCTTTTCAAGCCCAAGCATTGAGACGCTTATCTGGTTGACGTTCTCTGAAACGCCCGCGCTGACCTGGGGCAGCAACTCGCTGATGGCGAGCAACCGTTGACCGCGGGCGATGCGCGCATCTTCTCCGGTCTCAATTGTCCCCAGGTTGTACCGCAGAGCCTGCTCGACCGCATCGCGCAGAGTGAGATGCAAGACCTCACTCGTGGCCGACCCGCTTGGAACACTTCCGTAGACCATTGTGGAGTTTTGGCCGGCAGCATGCCCAGCCGTGATTCCCGTGCCGGCGGCATATTGCGCAGTGGCCGAACATGACAGTGCCCCTATGACCAAGATGGTTGGCAAACTCAGCATGATCTGCGATGCCTGGACAAAACGAAACATTTGACGGCGTCTCCTGACGGATACGGGCGTGAAGTGGAATTCGATACGGTATGTACCGTATCTCTAGCTTTTAATTCGATACGGCGTGTACCATTTGAGATTCAGAAACTCTTGAGATTTTGGGTAGGTGGATGAACCTGATGGACCAGAACGCAAAACAATCCGTGACTTCTGCCGCAGTGAAGGGGCGTCCGAGAAATCCCCGCACTCAGCAGCGAATCCTCAACGCGGCCGCCGATCTGGTTCTTGAACAAGGTTTTAAGGCCCTGAGCATGGACGCGATCGCTGGAAGAGCGGGGGTTGGACGCATGACCGTTTACCGTCGTTGGCCAAATAAGGCTGCGATCGTAATGGACGCATTCTTTGCGCGAATGGATCCAAACATCCCGTTTCGAACGGACAAATCCTATATCGACAGCATCCGGCTGCAGCTGCGCGCGATCGCAAAGGCTTACCGCGGCAAAAATGGGGAGCTTATGAGGACTTTGCTGGCCGAGGCGCAATTCGATCATGAACTTGCCACTGCCATCCGAGAGCGATGGGTGATGCCAAGGCGGAAGATAGGAGTCCCCTATCTCGAACAGGGAATTAGGGACGGCTTCTTGCGTCCGGATTTAGACCCCAATGTAATGATCGACCTGCTTTATGCACCTCTCTACTTACAATTGCTGATGGGTACATCAACTCTGTCTGACGGGTACATCGACAAAATCTTCGATCACGCAATGAGAGGTCTTAAGAGAGTCTGAATGTGCAATCTCTCACAGTGGCCTGACGGTTGCATCAGAAGGACAGGGATGAAATGCGCTAGGGACTGTTGATTTACCAGCTTTGGGTGAGTCGATTCGCTATTTGGCTGGCTACAAACCGGCGCCGAATATTTCCCATGTCGCGCTTCCCGGAGCAGCCAACCCTCAACAAGGGAATCGACTCTTATCGCCAACCAAGAGCGGGGGCAACCGTCGTCAGAATTGACTCCAGGGCATGCACATTGTAAGCAACGCCAAGCTGGTTGGGGACGGTGAGCAGGAGCGTGTCGGCCTCTTCGATCGCCTCGTCTGCACGAAGCTGCTCGATCAGGACATCCGGCTCAGCCGCATAAGTGCGGCCGAAGATCGCCCTTGCGGGCCCGTCAATATAGCCGAATTGGTCGTCGTCCTGACCTCTTCGTCCGAAATAGGCAAAATCTCGGTCATCCGTCAACGCGAAGATACTGCGGCTGACGGAAACGCGCGGAGTGCGAGTGTGGCCGGCCTCTTTCCACGCCGCGCGAAAGGCACGAATCTGGGCGGCCTGCTGGATGTGGAACGGCTCACCCGTCTCGTCAAATTTTAGAGTCGAGGATTGCAAATTCATACCGAGCTTGGCCGCCCAGGCGGCTGTCGCGTTGGACGCCGCTCCCCACCAAATACGATCCCGCAATCCTTCTGAGTATGGCTCGAGACGCAACAGACCTGGAGGGTTGGGAAACATCGGACGTGGGTTTGGCTGAGCAAAGCCTTTGCCGCGTAGCAGCTCGAGAAGTTCGATGGCGTGCCGACGGCCCATGTCTGCATCGTTCTCGCCGTCGGCTGGGCGATACCCAAAATAGCTCCAACCATCGATCACCTGCTCCGGAGAACCGCGGCTGATTCCCAACTGCAGGCGCCCGCCTGCGATGACATCCGCGGCGCCAGCATCCTCCGCCATGTAATGAGGATTCTCATACCGCATGTCGATCACTGCGGTCCCAATTTCAATCCTTCGCGTCCTGGCACCAACCGCCGCGAGCAGTGGGAATGGTGACGCCAGTTGCCGCGCGAAGTGATGAACGCGGAAGTAGGCGCCGTCCATACCCAGGCGCTCGGCCTCGACCGCCAGGTCAATGGACTGCAGGAGCGCGTCAGCCGCCGACTGCGTTTGCGACTGTGGCGACGGCATCCAATGGCCAAATGAGAGGAAGCCGATCTTCTTCATACCAGATAGACCCTGTGACATTCAGATTGTCGTTGCCGTCTCCTCTGACGGGCGGTGCTCGAAAATTCTGACGAAGCTGGAACGATAGCGCAAAAAGACGATCACCCAGAGAACGGTCGCCAACAATCCCGGGCCGATGCCACCCGGATCCATGGTGACGTGGTAGTCCAGGATATTGACCAGAACCGGAGCGAGGATGGCGAGAGCGAGGGGTACAAACCGCCCCGCCAGCAGCAGTACTCCGCCGAAGATCTGCGCAAGAAAGACCACAGCTATATAGTGCGAAGCCGAGACCGCGACGAAAAACTGCAGAGCTAGCGGATTGGCCGGCGGCGGCTGGTGGATGAAATGCAGGAACCCGTTTAGTCCGAAGACTGTGAACAGAAGACCAAGTAGGTAGCGCGAAGTCGTTGCTGCGATTTTCATGACAATTCTCCTCGATAGGATTTCAGGCGAACTTGTGAATCGGGATTACATGACCTGCGAGGCCAATGCCTCGACGTAGGGCTGCAGAAACGCCGAACGATCGGCCTCACCTGATCGGAGCGCGGCTGTTCCGCCGGCGGTGATGAATGTTGCCTGGGTAACGCCGAGAAATGCGAAGACCGTACGCAGATAAGGTTCGATGAAGTTGAATGACGCCAGTGCGGTTCCCGCATCGTATTTACCGCCTGAAGCGACAAGAAATGTGGCCTTCTTTCCCGTGAGCAATCCTCTTGGCTTGCCTTCGGAGTAGGTGAAAGTCTTACCTGCGCGTGCAATGAGATCGATCCAGAGCTTTACTGTCGAAGGAATGCCGAAGTTATGCATGGGCACGCCAATCACGTATTCGTCCGCTGCTTCGAGTTCCGCAATCAACATGTTCGACAGCTCAAGAATCTGCTTCTGCTCCGGGCTGCGTCGTTCTTCCGGCGCAAAGGCGGCAGCGACCCATTGCGCGGTCAGAGGCGCCAGTTGGGTTTGGTTCAGATCTCTGGAAATCACCCCTCCATCCGGATGGAGAGTCTTCCATCTCTGCACGAACTCTTCGGTTAGCTGGCGCGAAACCGAGGCCTGAAACATTGGGCTAGAATCCACACGCAACAACGTTGACATACGGCGTTTTGTCTCCTTCGGCGCATGCGACGGTTGCCGTCACATGACGTCTAACCAACAGATGTTGTTATTACGACAACGATGCAGTAAAATTCCGAGTATGGAAACCGCTCGCGCCGCAGTCGAGAGGAATCTGGATCCGAGGGTCCGCCGCACCCGGAGAATGCTGCAGGATGCGCTTGCCAGTCTCCTGAAACAAAAGGACTTTGACAACATTTCCATCGGCGACATTGCCGAAGAATCGACACTGAACCGGGCGACTTTTTATGACCATTACCCGGACAAGTTCGCGCTTCTCGAATGTCTCGTCGGCTCACAGTTTCAGGAACTGATTTCCAACCGGAATATCTGTTTCAGCGGCTGCCAGGGAGCGCTCAGGAACATAGCGATGGGCGTTTGCTATTACCTGTCAGAGACGACTAAGCCTGGCGCAGACGGACTCTGGAAGGCAGGTGCGCCGATGGATACCACCATCGTCTCGGTTGTGCGACGGCTGATTCTCGATGGGTTTGCGAAGCATCCGCCGAAACCAGGTGTTCCGGTTGCGCTTGTTTCGTCGACAATCGCCTGGGCGATCTACGGTGCGGCGAAGGAATGGGCGCAAAGTCCAAAGCGTATGTCTGTCGAGAGAATCGGCGTAGTGATTGAGAAAATCATCGCGCCGATTCTGACTGCGCTCGCCAAAGAGCCCACCGCTTGAGGAACCTGGTACCAGACAAATAACTGGCCCGGAACATAGAGTTATTACGGTGATGTAGGTGAACGAACGAATCTTGTAATCTATGACCCAATGAAAAGGCACACATGGGATCACATTGCAATGTCCTGGTTGCTAATTAGGCGCGGTAGAACGGGCCTCCGCGAAGGACAGATGGACCGGCGCGCGGAGGAGGTTTGTGAGCTAACTCCACTTTGATTTGTGCGAGCTTCGCGTGAATCTACTTTTTTGGAGGGAAGTTTTTGAGCAGTTTGGCTATGGCCTTGTTCAGATGCTCTTCATTCTTTGACTGCTTGGAACTAGGGTTGAGCGCCTTGGTCGCTGTTCCGGTCCAGACCAGTTGTTTGTTCGATGGATCGTACATATCAAGAACAAGCGAGCCAACGTTGATGGTCGATTGGGTCGCTGTCGCCATGCCTCCACCCCAGAAAACTCCCCCGCCCGTTCCGTAAGCAGTCCACTGTTTTTGCTGATCAATAGCTGCCTGGTAGCTCACGTAAAGGTCAGCCTGATCGTTGTCGGATTTTGTCAGGCCCTTTGAGGCCAGCTGGGAATCGATGGATTGCTTGATCTCCTGGTCTACGATCTGGTTGGGGTGGGAGCCATTTGGAGTGGAGACCCACTTATAGGTGTGGAACTTCGAGAAATCAACTCCGGGCATGGCATTGGTTTTCACTTCCTGCCCTGCAACTCGGAATGCTGACAACATTAATACGAAGCCCATTCCAATCACCGCGATCGTTTTACCAGCCTGCTGCAACATCACATGTCTCCTCTCTTGGCAAGATCTAAGTTCAACTAAACCCGCGGGCCGACCCCTGGTTTCCATTTGATTTTGAGATGAAACTCAACCTGGCTCTTGCACTTCGGCTTATTAGTGGCAAGACGAGAGAGGCTTGTCATCTTGAATCCGCTGCGCAACAAGCACAGCCATGTTTGGATTCTCAACGTGGTATTGCGTCACGGAAAGCGACCGGCACAAAGTGAGCCCCCGGTCACGCCGCCATCTTACCCTTGGCCGAGTTCTTCTCGATGTTTTGCGCGGTCATGATCAACGCGAGGTGCGAAAAGGCCTGTGGAAAGTTGCTGATCTGACGGCGCCGATCGGAGTCATACTCCTCGGAAAGAAGCCCTAGGTGGTTGCGTAACGCGAGTAAGCGCTCGAACAATGCCTCTGCCTCGGAGAGGCGGCCCGCAAATGCATAGTTATCGGCCAGCCAGAACGTGCACGCTAAGAAAGCGCCCTCCGTCCCGGGAAGACCGTCGGCGCCTTCTTTAGGATCGTAACGAAGCACAAAGCCATCACGGACGAGTTGCTTCTCTATTGCCGCGACTGTTCCCTGCATGCGCCGATCGCTAGCCGGGAGGAATCCAAAGTGCGGAATCGTCAGCACACTGGCATCGAGAGCATCGCTGCCATAGGATTGCGTGAACGCACCAATCCGTGGGTTGTAGCCGCGTTCGCACACCTCCATGTGGATCCTGTCCCGCAGCGAACAGATGCGGGGTAGCATCTTCTGGCCTTCATCCTTACCGATTCCGAATTCCTGGATTCCCTTTGCAGCTCGATCGAAAAACACCCAGGCCATGACCTTCGAATGAGTGAAGTGTCGCCGCCCGCCTCGCACTTCCCATATACCGTCGTCCGGATGCTGCCAGGCATCCTCCATAAAGGTAATCAGATCCTTGATCAGAGGCCAGCCTTCATTCCGCGTCTGCAGACCCATCTTGAGTGCCATGTACCAGCACGAAAGGCACTCCCCATAGACATCAAGCTG
The DNA here is from genome assembly GCA_030049955.1 of Acidobacteriaceae bacterium. The sequence continues at coordinate 984 of JASIJX010000267.1, read as the reverse complement.
GAACTGGCCAGAAGCGGCGTTGCCGACGCGCACCGGCTTCGAGCTTTCATAGCCGGGCAGCCAATCCAGTTCAAACTCTGTCAAGCGTCGGCCACCGAAGATGTTATACATAATTTGCAGATCGGCAGGATCTCCCGCAATAGTTCGCACGACCCAATCGCGAAACGCTCGGGCTTCGTCCATGTAACCGCCGACCATGAAAGCATCCAGGGTCAAGCTTGCGTCTCGTATCCAGCAAAAGCGATAGTCCCAGTTGCGGACTCCGCCGAGCGACTCGGGCAAGGAAGTCGTCGGAGCCGCTACGACGGCCCCGGTTGGCGCGTAGGTCATGGCTTTAAGCGTGAGGAGCGAGCGCAGGACAGCATCGCGCCAGCGACCCTGGTAAGCGTAACGTCCTGCCCACTCTTTCCAGAATTGCTCTGTCGACGCCAAAACCTGCTGGAAGTCATCTGCTTGGGGTGGCGCCTCGTGCGAGGGAAACCAAGTGAGCTGAAGCGGGATGCGATCGCCCTTCTTCACCCGAAAGTAAGCGGATACGGTCTTATCGGACTGGTCTACGGCCATGGGCGTCCGCAGCATAAAAGCGTCTGGCCCAGACATAAAGCATATTCCGTCCCCAACCTTCTCGATAAAAGGCTCATTCGCGCCGTAACCAAACCGGATATCGAGAAGCATTTCGAGCGGCACTTCTCCTTCGAGCCCCTCAATGATCCGTACAACGTCGCATCGGCAGCTCATCGCCATAAAGTCCATGACTCTCACTACGCCACCGTCGCACGCGAGCTCCGTTTCTAGGATCATTGTGTCACCCCGATAACGCTGGCGGTTCTCGCGAACCGTCACCGTGGGACGCAGACCCCATCGGCCATGCTTGTCGTAGCCCAGCAGTGCCGTGAAGCAGGCGTCTGAGTCAAAGCGCGGCGAACACAGCCAGTCAATGGACCCGCTGCGAGATACCAGTGCGCAGGTGTATGTATTCCCTAT
>JASIJX010000266.1 GCA_030049955.1 Acidobacteriaceae bacterium | reverse complement strand
AAGTTGTCGGTCTTCACGTTGCCGCGGGCGTCGAGCTCTACTCCAAGCTCCTCGATCATGCCGTTGCGCACGGGGCCAAGAAAGCCCATGGCCAGCAGAACGAGATCGACGTCCAAGGTGAATTCGGAGTCGGGAATGACTTCGAACTTGGGCGGCGGGCCTACGCGGACGGCGTGCAGCTTTTTCACGTTGCCGTGCTCGTCGCCCGTGAATTTCACCGTGTTGATGGCCCAGTCGCGGATGCCGCCCTCTTCGTGCGCGCCTTCGGTGCGCAGTTGCAGCGGCCACAGCGGCCACGGCGTGAGATGCGAGCGCTCGGCCGGAGGCTTCGGCATCAGCTCGAACTGATGCACGCTCTCCGGATGCTGCCGGTGGCTGGTGCCCAGGCAATCGGCGCCGGTGTCGCCGCCGCCGATGATGATGACGCGCTTGCCGTTGGCGAGGATGGAGCCAGCGGCGTTCATCGAGGCAAGGATCGTGTCTTCCGCGTCGCCCTCGTTGCGGCGGTTCTGCTGCGGCAGAAACTCCATCGCAAAGTGGATGCCGTTGAGCTCGCGTCCGGGTACAGGCAGGTCGCGCGGATGCTCGGCGCCGCCGCAGAGCAGGATGGCGTCATACTGGCTGGTGAGCGACTCGACCGAGACGTTGACTCCGACGTGAGCACTGGTGATGAAGGTCACGCCTTCGGCTTTCATCTGCTCGATGCGACGGTCGACGAGGTGCTTCTCAAGCTTGAAGTTTGGAATGCCATAGCGCAACAGGCCGCCGATGCGGTCATTCTTCTCGTAGACTGTGACGGAGTGGCCGGCGCGGCGCAACTGCTGCGCTGCGGCCAAGCCTGCGGGTCCGCTGCCCACTACGGCCACGCGCTTGCCGGTGGCCTGCTCGGGCGGCTCGGGGCGAATCCATCCTTCGTCCCAGGCACGGTCAACAATTGACCGCTCGATGAGCTTGATCGAAACCGGCGGCTGGTTGATGCCGAGCACGCACGCGGCCTCGCACGGCGCGGGGCAGATGCGGCCCGTGAACTCGGGGAAGTTGTTGGTCGCATGCAGGCGGCGGATGGCCGCTTCCCAGCGGCCGTGGTAGACCAGGTCGTTCCAGTCCGGAATGATGTTGTTTACCGGGCAGCCGGTGTGGCAGAAGGGCACGCCGCAGTCCATACAGCGGGCGCCCTGCTCGCGCTGCTTTTCCTCGGGAAACGGATTGTAAATCTCGAACCAATCATTGACGCGCTCTTCAGGCTTGCGGCGCGTGGGCTGCTCGCGATTGATTTCGAGGAAACCGGTGTCCTTACCCATGCTGCACCCCTGATGCTGTAGCTGCCGCGACGGCTGCCGTCACCAAATGCGACGAACCTGCGGATGAAATGTAGAACTCCGTTGCACGAGGCACGCCGAGAACGCGCTTATACTCGTGCGGGAAGACCTTGATGAACTGAGACTGCACCTCGGCGAAGTGCTCGAGTATCCAGGCGGCGCGCGGGCTGCCGGTCAGGTCGCGGTGCCGCTCGAGCAGCGTGAGGATTTTCTCGATATCTTCGGACTCGACCAATGGTTCGAGATCGACGCTCGCCTTGTTGCAGCGCCGTGTTGTGAAGTCGCCCTGGTCGTCGTAGACAAAGGCCACGCCGCCGCTCATGCCGGCCGCGAAATTCCTTCCCGTCGACCCGAGCACGACGACGAAGCCATTGGTCATGTACTCGCAGCCGTGGTCGCCCACGCCTTCCACAACCGCCATGGCGCCGGAGTTACGGACAGCGAAGCGCTCGCCTGCGATGCCGTTGAGAAAAACTTCGCCGCTCGTTGCGCCGTAGAGCACCACGTTGCCGACAAGGATGCTTTCTTCCGGCAGGAAGGGCGAAGTCTTGGGCGGATAGGCGATGACGCGGCCGCCGGACAGGCCCTTGCCGAGATAGTCGTTGGCGTCGCCTTCGAGTTCGAGCGTGACGCCGATGGGCACGAACGCGCCGAAGCTCTGGCCGGCCGAGCCGGTGAACTTATATTGAATCGTCCCGTCGGGCAGGCCGGCTGAGCCGTAGCGGCGCGCGATTTCGCCGCCCAGCATGGCGCCTACCGTGCGGTGCACGTTGCGGATGCTGAAGCTGCCCGTGACCGGCGTCTTCTTTTCAAGCGCGGGCTTGGCCTTGGCAATCAACTGATGGTCAAGCGCGGCATTCAGCCCATGATCCTGCTTAGTCACACAGCGCCGTGCAACACGCGAGGGCAGCTCGGGCGTGTACAGAATCGACGAAAGGTCGATACCCTTGGCCTTCCAGTGCGCGTCGGCGATTGCGGCGTCGATTTTGTCCACGCGGCCGACCATTTCATCGACCGTGCGGAAGCCGAGCTTGGCCATGTGCTGCCGCATCTGCTCGGCAATGAAGAAGAAGAAATTGATGACGTTCTCGGGCGTGCCCTCAAATCGAGCGCGCAGCACCGGGTCCTGCGTGGCGATGCCCACCGAGCAGGTGTTCAGATGGCACTTGCGCAGCATGATGCAGCCCATGGTGATGAGCGGCATGGTGGCAAAGCCAAACTCTTCAGCGCCGAGCAGTGCAGCGATGACCACGTCGCGGCCGGTCTGCAGCTTGCCGTCAGTCTGTACGCGGATGCGCGAGCGCAGATCGTTCAGCAGCAGGACCTGTTGCGTCTCTGCAAGGCCAAGTTCCCACGGCAAGCCGGCGTGCTTGATAGAACTGAGCGGGGAAGCGCCGGTGCCGCCGGTGTCGCCGGAGATCAGCACCACGTCTGCATGCGCCTTTGATACGCCCGCGGCCACGGTGCCCACGCCGACCTCGGAAACCAGCTTGACGGCGATGCGCGCCTTCGGGTTGACGTTCTTCAGGTCGTAGATGAGCTGCGCGAGATCCTCGATCGAATAGATGTCGTGGTGCGGCGGCGGCGAAATCAGGCCGACTCCGGGGATCGAGTGCCGCGTCTTCGCGATCACGTCGTCCACTTTGTGGCCGGGCAACTGACCGCCTTCGCCGGGCTTCGCGCCCTGCGCCATCT
>JASIJX010000265.1 GCA_030049955.1 Acidobacteriaceae bacterium | reverse complement strand
GTGGTTGGCGTGGTGGAGCGGGCGACGGGCTCGGACCGGCTCGATGCCTTTCTTGGGCTGCACAAGCGCAACCCTGTGCTGGCGGCTGTGCTGCTGGTGTTGTTCCTATCTCTCGCCGGAATCCCGCCGTTCGTCGGCTTCTGGGCCAAGTTCAATCTGTTTGCGGCGGTGCTTACGCTTGGTTCCGGACCATCACCTTTTCCGGGACCGCTATCCTCGCTGCCCACCGATGCTTTGGTGCTGGTTGCGCTGGCCGTGGCGTTCAGCGCTGTTTCACTCTACTACTACATCCAGGTGCTGAAGCGGGCGTACGTAATGCCTGCGGCGGATGAATCGCCTGTGCGAGCGCACCCGGTGACGATGGCGGTGCTAGCGGCGATTGCGGCGGCGGTGCTGGTGCTGGGCTGCCTGCCGGTGCTGTTGCAGAGCTGGATTGCCGGGTTCTATCCGAGGTTCTAAGGCGAGGGTGAATGGCCGGGCACAAGTGTGATGCGCCGGGTCAGGACCGCGGACCGGTATACCCCCTATGTAATTTCTTTGGGCAAATTCCTTGTCTAGAATGGCTTGCCGGGAGAGCTGCGCCGCAAATTTCTCTGTCGCAAGAGGTTGTTTGCAGATTCCTTCGATTCAATGACTTACAAAGGCGGATGTGGCGGCCATGCCCATTGTAAAGACTGCTTCCCGGGCAGAATTGCCGTTTTTCTTTGAGTTCGAATCGCTATGGAACGATTGTGGCGGATTTGGAGTTAATTCACTGCAATGTTTGGAAGATTTTTTTCGGGGGTCTGAGTGCCAAAACAAACATAACTTGGGCCAAGCCGCCCCGAATGGCCCTGATTCCAAAAGTTGCAGTGAGAACAAGAGTCCCGGTCGTATTTGCCGCGAGCTCGGCTCTGTTCACTGAAAAGTAACTTCCAAGTTGGGCGGTAATTTCGTCCAGAAGACTTGATAGGCTCAAGCTGCCCTTTGCGTTCAGTATGCTCACGCAGATGCGATGATGAGCGTATGTCGGCTACCCGGCAATCACTAGTTGGACTGACGAGTAGCCGGGTTATGCGGGCGCAACGCGCTCGCTAGCGCACGGTCCGTTGCATCGATACCACTGCCGCGTCCCAGAGGTTTTGTTCAGGAGATTGGGATTCTGAATCGAGTGGCTGTAACGGCTTGGATTGATATGTATACAAGAGATTACACGTCCTTGCGCAGGCCTGCATGCAACTCATTGACAAATAAAGTCTGGCGGATTCCTGCAGAATGGTTATTCGATTGCTCCTATCAACTCATTCGGCCGTTTGCAGAGCAAGTCTACTTTCTGGGCAGAAGCCGGCGATTCTGGGCGGCAGCCGGCGATACAGGATGAAAGTTCTGTCCAATTTGCGGAGGAGCCGTGGTGGGCCCTTCCAAAAAAATCGGAACAACGAGCAGCGGTCAACTGGCAAGCCGGCGTCTCCTTAACCTCGTTTTGCTTCTCCCGGCAGGCCTGGGGTTGGCCATCGTCTTTCGAGTATTGGCGCCGCGCCTGTTGGTTGATCCTCGCTTCGATCCGCTGCTGATCTTCTTTGCCGGAGCTGCCGCCGCAGTGCTGGTTCTTCGCCTGATGGTGCAGCGCGAGCGCCGCGTGGCCCTGCAACTGGTGGTGAGTGAGATTGTGGGCGAAAGCTCGTCCCCCGAGATCGCGACCATGCGTATTCTCGAGGCCCTCTGTGTCTCCCAGGGGTGGGACGCGGCCTTCAGATGGGAGGTCAATGAGGAGGAGAACCGGCTGGAATTCTGCTCTGCCTGGGGGGCTCCGGGCCGGCACGCGGAGAACATCTCCCCGAATAGCATTGGGCTCACGCTCACCGATGCCGTCGATCTGCCAGGAAGGGTCTGGCAGTATGGCCGCCCGGTATGGATTACCGACCTAGCCTCCCTACCCCTCAGCCCGCGCGCTCAGGCCGCCCGGCGCCATGGAATGGTCTCCGGATGTGCGATCCCTGTGCGTGTAGGCAACAGAGTGTCAGGCGTTCTGGAATTTTATTGTCATTTTTGCCTTCGCGAGAATCCCGAGGCCATGGCGGCCATCGAGACAGTGGCCTCTTCGTTGGGGCAGATGTTGGCCCGCTCCCAGGAACGGGATCGGTTCGAGAGACTTTACCGTCAACAGGAGATCCTGCTCAACTCAGTTGCCGACGGCATCTGCGGTCTGGATAGCCACGGCCTAGTCAGCTTTGCCAACCCAGCCGCCGCCCGGCTCTTTGGCACATCGGCCCCCAGCCTGATCGGCAAGCCGGTGCATGTGCTGCTGCATGGCTCCGCGCCGTCCAGTGTGCGGTGTGGAGAGAACTGCGCTTTGCTGCGCGCCATCGGACGGTCGGTGGCCATCTCCGGCGAGGATACCTTCTTCCGCAACGACGGAAGTTCCTTTCCGGTCGACTATGCCCTGACCCCCATCCCCGATCCAGAGCGCTTTTCCGCGTCCGTGCTCAGCTTTCGAGACATCAGTCATCGCAATGCCCTTGACCGCCTCAAGAACGAGTTCATCTCTACCGTCAGCCACGAGTTGCGTACCCCACTCACCTCCATCCGCGGGGCGCTGGGCCTGCTCTCCCTGGATATTCAGAGCAAAATGAACGAGAAGGCGGCAAACCTTCTCCGCATTGCCCTCGCCAACTCCGACCGGCTCGTGTCCTTGGTCAACGACATTCTCGATTTGGAACGCCTCCAGAGTGGCCTCGAATCTCTCACTTTCCAACCTGTCAAGTTGGTCCATATTATTCGCCAGGCCATCGACGGCATACGCCCGGTGGCGGATGCCGCAGGCGTGCAGTTTATTCACGACACAACCGAAGTGGAGATTGCAGCCAACCCCGAGCGCCTGGTCCAGGTGCTCACGAATCTGCTCTCCAACGCCATCAAGTTCTCTCCGCCCAACTCCACAATCTTCATCACGCTGCGCCCAGACTCGGACGGCGTTACCCTCTCTGTTGCCGATAATGGCCGCGGCATTCCCGCCGACAAACTGGAATCCATCTTCGGCCGTTTCCAGCAGGTAGATGCCTCGGATTCCCGTCAGAAAGGGGGAACCGGCCTGGGACTGGCCATCTGTCGCAACATCGTCCAGCAGCACGCCGGCCGCATCTGGGCCGAGCGCAATTCCGTCCGCGGCTCAACCTTCCGAGTCTTCTTGCCGTACAATCCGGTCCCGGTGGAAACGCCGCGCCACGCTTCGGAAAAGGAAGCCAGCGACGGCGCCATCGTGGCGGCCTACGCCGACCCCGAATCGCGGCCACAACCGAAGCAAATATTGAATCTAGTAAACTGAGCCGTCCTTAAATCGAGAGCCAGGCGACGGATTGTTTCCGTGTGGTCAACAACTCGGAAGTTCCTTCGGAGTACACAGCTCGCCATGATCTCCACTGGGCTCTAGCCGAAGATTCGGCACTCAGAATAAATAGTTGAAGATGGACGAACTTCGCTCAGGGATGACAGGGCAGGGTGGAGGCTTGTTGAATTGAGGCAGGAGGAGTGAATGCGGATCGCTTTTGCTGCGTCTGAATGTGTTCCCTTTGCGAAGACGGGTGGGCTGGCTGACGTGGTTGGGGCGCTGCCGCGGGAGATGGTGCGGCTGGGCCACGAGGTTTCGGTTTTTCTGCCGCTGTATACGCGGGTGAGGCCGAAGATCGCAAAGGCCGGTGCGGAGCTGAACTATGCGATCCGTTCGCTGACCATTCCTTTCCGCTATTACAACCGGTTTGCAGACATTGTGGACGGCGGCGTGCGCGACGGTGTGCAGTTCTATTTTGTGGAGTGCGCGGAGATGTTCGACCGGCCGGAGCTTTACGGGCCGCCGGGCGGCGATTACACGGATAACGCAGAGCGGTTTGGTCTGTTTTGCCGGGCGGTGCTGGAGGCGGCGAAGCAGATCGGCGTTCCAGACGTTTTTCATGTGCACGACTGGCAGACGGGACTGATTCCGGTTTACCTGAAGAACACGTATGCGGCCGACGCGTTGCTGCGCCATGCGGCGACGGTGCAGACGATCCACAACGCGGCCTACCAGGGAACGTTTCCGCCGGCGACGACCGAACAACTTCTTTTCCCGTGGGACTTGTTCACCATGGACAAGGTGGAGCAGTACGACAAGTTCAATTTTCTAAAGGGCGGCGTGGTGTTCGCCGATCAGTTGACGACAGTAAGCCGCAGGTACGCCGAGGAGATTCAGACGCCGGAGTTTGGATGGTACCTTGATGGCGTGCTCAGGAAGCGCACCGCAGATCTGCACGGGATTCTGAACGGCGTGGATTACGAGCACTGGGATCCGGCGACGGATGGCAATCTGGCGGCGCATTACACGGCGGAGAATCTCGAAGGCAAGCGCGCATGCCGCAAGGACCTGCTGCACGCCTTTGGACTCGAGGACGTGGCAGAGACGACGCCGGTGATCGGGATTGTTTCGCGGCTGGCGATGCAGAAGGGCTTCGACATTGTGGAGAAGATCGCCGACGAGCTCGCGAGCCGCGACGTGGCCGTGGTGGTGCTGGGGACGGGCGAGCCGATCTACGAGAGCTTTTTCCGCGAGTGGGCCATCAAGTATCCGGACAAGGTGGCTGTTGAGATCCGCTACGATGAAGCGCTGGCGCACAAGGTGGAGGCGGGCGCGGACATGTTCCTGATGCCGTCGCGCTACGAGCCCTGCGGGCTGAACCAGATTTACTCGCTGAAGTACGGTACAGTGCCGATCGTGCGGGCAACAGGCGGTCTCGATGACACGATCGAGGAGTGGGACGCGAAGAAGGGAGCCGCGACGGGGACAGGGACGGGCTTCAAGTTTGCCGGGTTCGATCCGCGCGACCTGCTGGCAGAAGTGGATCGGGCGCTGGTGGCGTTCCGGAATAAGGCAGCGTGGCGGCGGTTGATGCACAACGGGATGACCGCCAACCATGAATGGACCGGGCCGGCCCGGGAGTATGCGGCGGTATATGAGGCGGCGATGCTACGGCGGGGAAGTGTCTGAAGTCGTGCTCTGCTTCAAGCTCCTTAGATGGGACGCTTTCGGAGGCTTTCAGGCCACGCGACCGATTCCGTGCGGCGAGCCAGCTGTCGCCGTGTGCTCCGGGTCGCTGGCCGCATCGGGCGCGGCGGGCAGGAAGACGGAAAACGTGGTTCCGCTTTTGCCGGGAGTTGTGGAGGTGTGGACCTGGATGGCGCCGGCGTGACTTTCCACGATGCTCTTGCTGATCCAGAGGCCAAGACCGGTGCCCACGTCCTTCTTGGTGGTGAAGAAAGGCTCGAAGAGGCGCGGGCGGATCTCCGCGGGGATGCCTGGGCCGGTGTCGGCGATGGTCAGGCGGACGCCGGGGATGCGAACTCCATTCCACTGCATTGCCGGCGAGACGCGGAGATGGATCTCGCCGCCGGCATCGAGCGCGTCGATGCTGTTGGCGAGGAGGTTGGCGATGACTTGGCGGATTTCGCCGGGAACCGCTAAGACTTCGCTGTTGTCGTCGATTTCAGAGCTAATCTTGATGCCCCTGTTGCGCATGCGCGGAGCAAAGACCGAGAGCAGCGACTCGACGATTTCGCCGAGGCGCACGCGGGCCACGCCTTTGGATTCGCGATAAAAGCCCAGGGTCTGCCTGGTGAGATGCGAGATGCGCTCGAGCTCTTCCTCGACCATGGAGAGATATTTCTGGATTTCTTCATTCGATTTCGAGTGGCGGGCCAGGAAGATGAGATTGGTGACGGCCTCGAGCGGGTTGTTGATCTCATGGGCGACGGTAGCAGCCAGGCGGCCTACGGAGGCCAGCCGCTCGCTTGCGCGCAGCGCGCGCTCGGTGCGTTTCTGCTCGGTGATGTCGCGCGCGATCTTGGCCGCGCCGATGATCGCTCCGGTTTCATCGCGAACGGGTGAAACGGTGAGAGAAACATTAACGGTCTCGCCGCTTTTTGTGAGGCGCACAGTCTCAAAGTGGTCGATGCGCTCGCCGCGGGCGATTGTTTCAAGAATGCGTGCTTGATCTGGAAGCAGCTCGGGCGGAATGATCTTGGTGATGGATTGGCCGATCATCTCCTCGGCTGTGAAGCCAAAGAGACGTTCGGCGGCCCGGTTCCAGCTTGTAACGATACCCTTGAGGTCCTTGCTGGCAATAGCGTCGTCGCTGGATTCGACAATTGCATCCAGACGATAGCGCGCCTCATCGACGCGGGGGCGCTCAGAGTTGTTGCGGGCGACATCATGGATCTCAGCCAGGATCGGAGAGTTTTGTCCGCCGTGCGCAGTGAGGGGGCTGAAGTGAAGGTCGAGGGCAGCGGAGCCGGCTGGGCCGGCGGCGTTGAATTCGATGACGCACTGGGAGCTTTCGCCTGCGACGGCGCGCTCAATTGCGGTGCTCAGCTTCTTTTGCATCTGCTGATTGACACCGGGAATGGATGCGGCGAGGGGTTGGCCGGAGAGCTCGCCGGCTGAATGGCCGAGCAGCGATGCGGCGGCGCGATTGAGGTCGAGCACAGCACCATCAGGCGAGAGAAGCAGCGCGCCGATGGAGATTCCATCCAGCAGGATCCGCGCGAATTGACTACGGTTCTCCAAGAGCGAATTGTCAGGATTTTCCCCGGGTTGGCGCATGGCCTCGGCAGGTCCAATTTGAGATATAGCGGAATTCATGATGATAAAAATGCCTCAGCATTGTTGCTCGGGAAAATCGGTGCAACTGCGCACGGACACATCGGGAAGGCACATGAATTTTGATGCCGCTGAGGCTCATTGGGTTGGGAGATGGCGCGGTCGCCTGGGAGCCGTCGAGCGCTTTGCTTCAGTTCGGAATGATGGGCGTGTACGGCGCTTTTCAGTCGCATTCAGGATGGACTATAGTGTTTCGGTACCGGAGCGGGGAGCATGGCGATTCGACGCCGGTTGGATTCAAAGAGGTTGGCATCAGGAGGGCCTGATGAGGATTTGCGACACCATCGGATTGGTTCTGAAAAACAAGCCTTACCGGGTTCTGGCGGTGAGGCCGGATCAAACCGTTTATGAGGCCATCGAAAAGATGGCAGAGCATGATATTGGCGCGCTATTGGTGCTCGATGCCGACGAGCGGCTGGTGGGCATCCTGTCGGAGCGGGATTATGCGCGCAAGGGGATTCTGAAGGGGCACTTTTCGAAGGAAACACGGGTACATCAGATCATGACCAGCCCGGTGATGTATGTGACGCCGCAGCATACGGTGGATGAGTGCCTGGGGATTATGGCGCAGCACGACTTTCGGCATTTGCCGGTACTGCAGAACGATGAAGTGCGCGGGGTAATTTCGATCAGCGACCTGGTGAAATGGGTGATCTCCGGACAGGACCGTGCGATTCAGGAGCTGGAGGGATATATCACGGGAGGGTATCCACGGTAGCGGATCAGCGCGTCACCATTGAGCAAGTTGGCGAATCAGCGGCCGGGCGGTATTCTTCTATCTTCCATGTCTAATAGCCTGACAACGGAACCATACATTGAGCCGTGGCTGAGCGGAAGCCATGGAGATGTGCCGGCGGCTGGGCGGGCGGTTCTGCACGCGCTGGAGCTTGCGCGGGATGATCTTAGAAAGTGGACCGCGGGGCTGACGGACGACGAGGTACACGCGGAGCCGTTTGGGCTTACGCCGGTTGCTTACCATCTGCGGCACATGGCGCGATCCGCCGACCGGATTTTGACTTATGCCGAGGGCGGCGAGCTTTCAGCCGGGCAGCTTGCGGCGTTGAAGGCGGAGAAGACTGCTGAACGTGAACCGCTGGAGACGCTGCTCGGCGAAGTCGAGGCGTCATTTGAGCAGGCGGCCAGGCGGATCAGGGCGCTCGCCGGCGCTGACCTGAATGCGCCGCGGAGTGTGGGGCGCAAGCAACTGCCGACGAGCGTGGGCGGGGCGCTTATCCACGTGGCCGACCATACCCAGCGGCATACAGGGCAGGTGGTGACCACGGCCAAGCTGCTGAAAGGGATGCGGCAGCCGGGCAAGGGTGAGGAGAAAGGGCCGAAAACTGAGTGATTTCCGGGCGATTTCAGGTCTAGGCGTGGCGCTCGGTGGTTGGTATACTTATGCTTGTGACCAATACCGCCTCAGTGCCCACGGCAACTGCACCGTACTTAAGCGCGAATCAAGACGCAAAAGCGGGCGCTAACTCAGGCCACAAGTCAGTTCTTCTTCTCAAGCCCCGCGGCTTTTGTGCGGGCGTGGTGCGCGCCATCGATATTGTGCGGATCGCGCTGGAGACCTTTGGCGCTCCCATCTATGTGCGCCGGGAAATTGTGCACAACCGCTATGTTGTGAATGAGCTGGCGGAGAAGGGCGCAATCTTTGTTCATGAGATCGACGACGTGCCCGAAGGCCAGCGCGTGATCTATTCCGCGCACGGGGTTTCGCCGGCGGTGCGAGACATGAGCAAGAAGCGGAATCTGAAGGTGATCGACGCGACCTGCCCGCTGGTGACCAAGGTGCACATCGAGGCGGTGAAATTCGCCAGGCAGGGGTACTCGCTGGTGCTGATCGGTCATCGCGACCATGACGAGATCGAGGGCACGCTGGGCGAGGCGCCGACGGTGACGCAGGTGGTTTCAAATGTGGCCGAGGTGGAGGCGCTCGAGGTGCCGGACCCGAACCGCGTAGCCTACCTGACACAGACCACGCTATCGCTTGACGAGGCGCGCGACATTATTCATGCGCTCAAAGAGAAGTTTCCGAATATTGCAGGGCCGCATTCGCAGGATATCTGCTATGCCACGGAAAACCGCCAGGTCGCGGTGCGCAACGTAGCACACAAGGCGGACCTGGTGTTGGTGGTGGGCTCGACGAACAGCTCGAATTCGAACCGGCTGGTGGAAGTGTCGCGCAACCTGGGAACCATTGGTTACCTGATTGATAACTCCCGGGCGATTTCGCCGTCCTGGCTGGAAGGCGTACAAACGGTGGCGGTTACGGCCGGTGCGTCGGCGCCGGAGGTGCTGGTCGAAGACGTGGTGAACTATCTGCAACAGAATGGTTTTTCAAGCGTCGAAGAAGTGGAAGTAATGCCCGAGAACGTGCGTTTCGGTCTGCCGCCGGAGATTGTGCAGGCGATTGGAAGCGCAACCGGTCCTGAGCCCGTGCCTGTTCGCTAATCGGTTGCCCCGGGCCCGCGCCGCGCAAGCGGAGGGTCCGGGGCAACGCATATCCGGGCCCCCTGCGAACGTGGCCGGGCTTAAAAATTTTTAGGTGACCATTTCGGGAGGCTTTTGGACTGCATGAGTTCACACGAGGAGCAGCGACAGGCGACCGCCCCACGATCTGCGGCGCCGCGCTTTGGCCGCATCGACGCCGACCTGGCCGACGTTGACTCCTCCATTTCCAAAGCGAGCGATTTCGTTTTATCCCTGCAACACCCTGAAGGCTACTGGTGCGGCGAGTTGGAAGCGGACTCGATGCTCGAGGCCGACTACATCTTTTTGCATACCCTGCTCGAATCCGGCGAACGCGGCCGGCTAGAGCGGGCGCTCGCCGAGATGTGGCGCTACCAGAAGGACGACGGAAGCTGGAGCATCTATCCGGGCGGGCCGGGGAACATCTCACTTTCTGTGAAGTGCTATTTTGCGGCCAAGCTGATGGGGGTTCCGGCGAGCGATCCGCGGCTGGAGATCTGCCGCGAGTGGATCCTGGCGCACGGCGGAGTAATTGCGTGCAACACGTTCACCAAGATGTACCTGTGCGCGCTAGGCCAGTACGACTATGACGCGGTGCCGGCGATACCGCCGGAGATCGTGCTGTTCCCGAACTGGTTCTACTTCAATCTTTACGAGATCTCTTCGTGGTCACGTTCGATCCTGGTGCCACTGGCCATCATCTACGCGAAGAAGCCGTACAAGAGGATTCCGCCGGAGCACGGGATTGAAGAACTGTTCGTGGGCGGCCGGGCGAATTCGATTCTGCGGCTGCGGATGGACCGCAAAAACATCCTCTCGTGGCGGAACTTTTTCCTGGTTTTGGACAGGATGACTCATTGGTTTGAAGCTGTGCACATCCGGCCGCTGCGCCGGCTGGCGCTGCGCAAGGCCGAGCAGTGGATGCTGCAGCGGTTTGAGCTGACTGACGGGTTGGGCGCGATTTATCCGGCCATGCTGAACGCCATTTTGGCGCTACGGTGCTTAGGCTACTCGGAAGACGATCCGCAGGTGATCCGGGCCAGAGATGAATTTGAAAAGTTGGGTATTGAGCAGGCGCCCACGGCCGAGGTCCCGTTCCCGACGTTCCGCATGCAGCCTTGCGTTTCGCCGGTGTGGGATACGGCGCAGGCCATGTTTGCGCTGGGCGAGGCCGGCGTGCCGCGCAATCATCCGCAGATGGTGAAGGCGGCGGATTGGATCCTCTCGAAAGAAGTGCGGCACAAGGGTGACTGGGCGGTGAAGGTGAACAAGACCGACCCGGGCGGCTGGTACTTCGAGTTCAACAACGAGTTTTATCCCGACACGGACGATACGGGGCAGGTTCTGCTGGGGCTGAGCAAGGTGGATAATCCGCGCGAGCGGTACCAGCACCAGGTGTGCGAGCGGGCCATCGAGTGGGTTCTGGCAATGCAGTGCAAGAATGGCGGCTGGGGCAGCTTCGATAAAGACAACTCGAAGATGATCTTCCAGTACATCCCGTTCGCCGACCACAACGCGATGCTCGACCCGCCGACCGCCGATATTACGGGGCGCATCCTGGAGATGCTGGCGACATACGGCTACACGCGCGCGGACAAGCGCGTCGGGAAGGCTATCGACTTCGTCTTCAAGGAGCAGGAGCCGGACGGAAGCTGGTTCGGCCGCTGGGGCGTCAATTATCTGTACGGCACGTACCTGGTGCTGCGCGGATTGGATGCGATCGGCGTGGACCGGCACGAGCCGCAGATTCAGCAGGCGGCTGAGTGGATCCGCATGGTGCAGAACCCGGACGGCGGCTGGGGCGAGAGCTGCGAAAGCTACGACGACCCGGGGACGCGCGGCATGGGCACAAGCACGCCGTCGCAGACGGCATGGGCGCTCCTGGGGCTACTTGCCGCGGGCGATGACCGGTCGGATTCGATTGCCAAGGGTGTGCGCTGGCTGCTGACGCGGCAGCGCGTGGACGGAAGCTGGGACGAGAGCACTGGAGCAGGGCTGAACCACCAGGCGCAGTACACTGGAACCGGATTTCCGAGAGTGTTCTACCTGGCGTACACGATGTACCGCCAGTACTTCCCGCTGCTGGCGCTGACGGCGTACAGGCGGGCCATGGGGCAAGGATCGGGTCAAGGATCGGATCGAGGATCGGATCGAAGATTCGATAGGGGATTGACCGCGCCGGGCAACGGCGCCGGAGGTTAACGACAGGATGGCTGTTCCTATCTCACAGATGTGGACGGTAGCGACCTACGTCCTCAATAAGCGATTCAAGGGCCAAAAGCGTTACCCGCTGGTACTGATGCTGGAGCCGTTGTTCCGCTGCAACCTGGCGTGCGCCGGCTGTGGCAAGGTGCAATATCCGCCGCACATTCTCAAGAAGCAGCTCACGCCAGAGGAGTGTTTTGCGGCTGTGGAAGAGTGCGGCGTGCCGATGGTTTCAATCCCCGGCGGCGAGCCGCTGCTGCATCCGCAGATCGTGGAGATCGTGAACGGCCTCATTGCGCGCAAGAAGTACATCTATCTGTGCACAAATGCGCTGGAACTGAAGCGCAGGCTGCCAGAATTTACGCCGTCGAAGTACCTGACGTTCTCGGTGCACCTGGATGGGCAACGCGAGCACCACGACTTCTCCGTTTGCCGCGAAGGCGGATGGGACCTGGCTGTGGAGGGCATCAAGGAGGCGGTGAAGCGCGGGTTCCGGGTGACCACGAACGCGACCTTCTTCGACGGAACCGATCCGAATTCAGTGCGCGGCTTCTTTGACGAAGTGATGGACATGGGCGTGGAGGGGATTGTGCTCTCGCCCGGCTACAGCTACGAGAAGGCTCCGGATCAGCACAGGTTCCTGGGGCGCGCTCGTGTGCGGCGGCTGTTCCGCGCGATTCTGTCGAATCGCAAGCGGAGCTGGAAGTTTAATATGTCGCCGTTGTTCCTCGAGTTCCTGATGGGCGACCGCAAGTATGAGTGCACGCCGTGGGGCTCGCCGGCCTACAACATTTTTGGCTGGCAGCGGCCGTGCTACCTGCTGCAGGATGGGTACGCCGATACCTTCAAAGAGCTGATGGAGACGACGAAGTGGGAAGAATACGGCGTGGCCAGCGGCAACCCGAAGTGCGCCAACTGCATGGTGAGCTGCGGCTACGAGCCGACGGCGGTAATCGATGGATTTGGGTCGCTGAAGGGCTTCTGGGCGATGGTGAAGGGCAGCTTCAGCCTGTATCCGGATGAGCATGCGATGAAGCTGCTGAACGAGCCTGCGCCGCATGGGCCGGGGACGCTCGTGAATATCGAGCGGCCGGCGCGCCAGTACGAGGAGACACGCGCATGACGGCCGAGGTGCAGAAATACACGATCGAGCAGATTGAGGCGTTGGAGCTTGCGCCGGGTACGGAGCACCAGCAACTTGAGGACTGGGTGCCGGAACTGGCCAGCGACGAAGACCTGAAGAATGCGCTCGAGAAGGCGTTCGACTACCGCGGCGATGTGACGATCACGACGAAAGCGGGCGAGAAGATCGAAGCGTACATCTTCAACCGGCATACGGGCGCCACGCTGGCCGAGTCGTGGGTGCAGTACTTCGCGCCAAACGGTGCGGACAAGCGCAAGCTTAGCTATGCCGATATTGCCCGACTGGAGTTCAGCGGTAAAGACCGCGCCGCAGGCAAGCACTGGGAAGACTGGGTGAAGGCCTACAGCGAGCGCAAAGCGGCGGGCGAGAAGAACATCGGGCTGCATCCGGAAAAGCTGGAGTAGGACAATTCATAGTTCACAGTTCAAAGATCATAACCTCTCTGTCGGCGGATAATGGGCGGAGAGATCCTCTTTCCCTGGAACTCCACTGCGTCCTGCTGCATGCTGTGAACTCTTCCATGAAGATTTTCCTAACCGGTGCGACTGGATTCGTCGGTTACCACGTGGCACGTGCGCTTGCCTCTGAGGGCGCTGACCTTCGGATGCTCGTCCGCAAAAGCAGCAATCTGAAAAATCTTGAGGGAATCGCGGGTGAGACGCATGTGGGCGACCTGGCCCAGCCCGAGACACTCCGTCCGGCGCTGGCGGGTTGCGACGCGGTGGTTCACGTGGCAGCGGATTACCGGCTGTGGATCCCTGATCCTGATGCGATGTACCGCGCTAATGTGGACGGCACGCGCGAGCTGCTGCGGCTGGCGCGTGAGGCCGGAGTGCGGCGCTTCGTCTATACGTCGTCGGTGGCGACGATGCACTTTTTTACCGATGGCACGGTAAGCGACGAGGATACGCCGGTTTCGCTTGGCGATATGGTGGGGCATTACAAGCGGTCGAAGTTTCTGGCCGAACAGGAGGCGGTCAAGGCGGTGGATTCCGGGCAGCAGGTGATGATTCTGAATCCGACGACACCGATCGGGCCATACGACGTGAAGCCGACGCCAACGGGGCGCATCTTTGTCGATTTCCTCAACCGGAAGTTTCCGGCGTATGTGGATACGGGGCTGAACCTAGTGGATGTGAGCGAAGTGGCGCGGGCACATGTGATGGCGCTCACGCAGGGCAAGCCGGGACGGCGTTACATTCTGGGCGGCGAGAACCTGACGCTCAAACAGATTCTTGACAGGATGTCGGCGCTTACGGGCATTCCTTCGCCGACGGTGAAGATTCCGCTTACCGTTGCGGCCACGTATGCGTTTTTCGAGGAGTGGATCACCGGGCGGATTCGCGGAAAAGAGCCGCGGGCTACGCTCGAAGAGGTGCGGATGGGACGCAAGAAGATGTTTGCCTCGAGCGCACGGGCGGAGCGGGAGCTGGGCTTCAGAGTTGCGCCGGTTGAGCCGGCGATGCGGGCGGCGATCGAGTGGTTTCGCGCGCACGGCTATGCGTCGTAAAGTTGAAAGACGAGGGGGTAGATGCCGCACAAGCTCCAGCTCAACATGCTTCAGATTGACGTGCCGCGGTCATGACGCGCGTTGCCATCATTGCCGCATTTCCGGGCGAGCTTGGGCCGTTGGTGAAGCAAACGGCCGGAGGCTGGCCGCATAGCGACCGGAATGGCGTGCGGTTCTGGGCGCAGCGCAACGAAGAAGAAGAGTGGATTGCCGCCTGTGCGGGCACGGGGCAGGACGCGGCGACGCGGGCATTTGCGGGGATTGAGGACGGCGGGCCGATTGACCTGGTGTTTTCGATCGGGTGGGCCGGCGCGCTGTGCGAAAATATTGCGCCGGGTAGCGCGCACAATGTGGCCGGGGTAATCGACGTGCAGACGGGCGAGAAGTATTCGTGCGATGCCGGAGCCGGCGACCTATGGCTGGCCACCAGTCCGCGTGTGGCCGATGAGGAAGAAAAGCGGCGGCTGGCAAGGGCGTACGGGGCGGCACTTGTGGATATGGAGGCCGCGGCCGTTGCGCGAATGGCGCTGATGCGCGAGATTCCGTTCTACTGCATCAAGGGCGTGAGCGATGCCGTGGACGACCGGCTGCCGGATTTCAACCGGTTTATTGCGCCCGGCGGAAGGTTTCAGACGGTCCGCTTTGCGTTTTTTGCGGCTTTTCGGCCAATCTACTGGCCTGCGCTCGTCCGGATGGGCCAAAATAGTAGGAAGGCTTCTCAAGGCATGGCGGAGTCACTGCTCGCATTTCTGGACGAACAAGGTCAGATCAGGAACCGGAATGGCTACTCAGATCTCTAACCCTGAAACCCGGGTCGACTCTCAAATTCCATCGACGATGCGGGCCGTGGTGTATCGCGGCATTAACGACATGCGCGTCGAGACGGTTCCGGTCCCGCGGATCGGGCCCGGCGAACTGCTCATCAAGGTAGCGACATGCGGCATCTGCGGCACGGATCTGAAAAAGATCCACATGGGTTCGCACTCGGCGCCGCGCATCTTCGGGCATGAGATGGCGGGCGTAATCGTGGACGCGGGCGAGGGCGTGACGGGCTATGCGGTGGGCGACCGGGTGATGACGTTTCATCACGTGCCTTGCGGCAAGTGCTACTACTGCCGCAAGCAGACTCCGGCCCAATGCCCCCTCTACAAAAAGACAGGCGTGACGGCAGGGTTTGAGCCCTCGGGCGGCGGCTTTGCGCATTACATCCGCGTGATGGATTTTGTGGTGAAGAACCGCGGCGTGGTGCATATTCCTGACGGCGTGCCGTTCGAGCAGGCCGCGTTCGTTGAGCCGGTGAACACGGTGCTGAAGGGCGTGAAGATGCTCAACCTGGCGCCAGACGATACGGTGCTGGTGATCGGGCAGGGGCCGATCGGGCTGATGCACGCGGTGTTGGCGAAAAGGACAGGCGCGCGTGTGCTTACCTCGGACCTGTTCGCGGAGCGACACGCGATTGCGGCACGGTTCGGGCTGACCAATGCGATCCACGCCGGCAATGAAAATGTGGTTGAGCGCGTTCTTAGGGAGAGCGAAGGCCGGGGCGCCGACGCCGTGATTCTGGCGGTGGGCGGGAATGCTTTGATTCGCACGGCGATGGACGCGGCGCGGCCGGGCGGCACGGTCATGCTCTTTGCCCAGACGCAGCACGGCGAGGCGACCATCGATCCGGCGGTCGTGTGCGTGGATGAGAAAACATTGCTTGGTTCGTATTCATCTTCCTTTCCAATCCTCGACGAGGTGACGAGCCTCGTGTTCGACGGCTATCGCAACGGCTTCGATCTGACCCAGCTCATTTCCCACCGTTATCCGCTGGAGCAGGCGGTCGAGGCCATCGAAATCGCATCCCATCCCCGGCCGGGCTCGATGAAGATCATGATCGAGCCGGAGCCTGGCGGCGGGTCACAGTAGGAGGAAAACGATGGCGTCTACGATGAAGGCCGCGATCCTCCACGGCCGTGAAGATGTACGAATCGAACATGTCCCGATTCCCAAGGCTGGCGCAGGCGAGCTGATTGTGCGCGTCGGCGCTGCGTTGACTTGCGGCACGGACCTGAAAGTATTTCGCCGCGGCTACCATGCGCGGATGATTGTGCCGCCGGCGCTGTTCGGCCACGAGCTGGCAGGCACTGTGGTCGAGGCCGGCGAAGGCGTTAGCGCGTTCAAGACAGGCGATCGAGTCGTCGCGCTCAACTCCGCGCCTTGCGGTGAGTGCTACTTTTGCGCGCGTGGGCAGGAGAACCTGTGCGACGATCTGCTGTTCAACAACGGGGCTTACGCGGAGTTCATCCGCATCCCCGCTCGGATTGTGGCCAAAAACACGCTGCGTGTTCCCGAACATGTGCCACTGGAGCACGCCGCATTGACTGAGCCGCTGGCCTGCGCGGTACACGGCTTTGAGGATTCGAATCCGCGCAAGGGCGATATTGTCGCGGTGATTGGCGGCGGACCGCTGGGATTAATGATCCTGCATGTGGCGGCGCTCTCAGGCTACGAAACGATTGCGCTGGTGCGTCACGACGGGCAGGTGGAGGCGGCGCGGCAACTGGGGGCGACGCACGTGGTGCAGACCAGGAGCATTCGCAAGGCGATCCTGGAGACGCGCGCGCTGACGCCGCGGGATCGGGGCGTGGATATTGCGATTGAAGCGGTTGGGGCTCCCGAGGCGTGGCAGGAGGCTGTCGAGCTGGTGCGCAAGGGCGGGACAGTGAACTTTTTCGGCGGCTGCGCGGCAGGCACGAGCGTGACGCTCGATACGAACCGCATCCACTATAGTGACATCACGCTGCGGGCGACATTCCATCACACGCCTGCAATTTGCCGCAAATCGCTGGAGCTAATTGCGAGCGGGCGGTTCCAGGCGAGCGCATTCATCACCGGACGCGCGCACCTGTATGAGCTCAACCGCGTGTTCGAGAAACTGATGAACCGGTCGAGCGAGATCAAGACGGCGATTGTGCCGTAGGGTTTCGAGTCAGGTCGGCCACTAGAATATTTCCATGCCCACTGCTGCTCAACAACAAGAGCTCGTTGCCCGCGGCTGGGCTGCTCTGCCGGCGTCCTATCGGATTCCTGAAAATGCGCCTACTCTTGAAGAGGCGCTTACCTATTGCCGCAATCTGGCGGATACGCACTACGAAAATTTCCACGTGGCGACTTGGTTTTTGCCGGAGCCGCTGCGGCCGCACTTCCATGCGATCTATGCGTACTGCAGGATTTCAGACGACCTGGGCGATGAGGTCCCGGATCGCGCAGTTGCGCTGGCCCTGCTGGACCTGTGGGGGCGAGAGCTGGATGCATGTTATGAGGGCCGCGCGCGGCATCCGGTGTTTGTCGCGCTGGCGGAGACGATTCGCGCCTGCCGGATTCCGAAGGAGCCGTTTGCCGATCTGCTTACGGCGTTTCGGCAGGATCAGACGGTGACGCGTTACGAAACGATGGCCGACGTTCTCGACTATTGCCATTATTCGGCGAATCCCGTTGGGCGGCTGGTGCTCTACGCGTGCAACGAGGTGAGCGAGGAGAATTTCCGGCTTTCGGACGCCACGTGCACGGCGCTGCAGCTTGCCAACTTCTGGCAGGATGTTCGCGTGGACTGGGGTAAGGGACGCGTATACCTGCCGCAGGCCGATATGCGCGCGCATGGCGTGAGCGATGAGACGGTCGCGCAGGGAGTTGCTACGCCAGGCTTCCGCGCGCTGCTAAAGCAGGAGGTCGAGTATGCGCGGCGGCTGTTCCTCGAGGGGCTGCCGCTGATCGGCCGCGTGCGGCGCGACTTGGCTGTCGATCTCGATCTATTCAGCCGCGGTGGGCTTGAGATTCTCCGCGCCATCGAACGGCGCGATTACGATGTGCTGAGCGCGCGGCCGGCTATCTCCAAGCCGGCTAAGCTGGCGCTCGCTTTTCGCGCCCTGGCCGGCAAGGCGCTGCCGTTTCTTCGGCTCGGTAAATGACCCGCTCCGCGCGATAGAATCGCAATTGAATTTGTCATTCAATCAGCAGGTTCGGCTTCGCTGTGGGCGAGATGCGGAGCCGTTGAGCCGGAACCGTTGAATCGGGATGCAGCTTTGACAGAAGGCGCCGCCAATCTTACTCTCGATGAGGCCTACGCCGCTTGCCGCGCGGTTTCGCGCCGCGAAGCGAAGAATTTCTACTACGCATTTGTGGCGCTGCCGCTGGCGCGGCGCAATGCTATCTGCGCCATCTATGCCTTTATGCGCCAGGCCGACGATCTTTCCGACGACGAGAGCATTGCACGCGAGGAGCGCAGGCGACGCCTGAATGCCTGGCTCGATGAGTGGCATGCGGTGTGCCACGGCGCTGCATCAGAGAATCCCGCCTTTGTGGCTGCGCGCGATGCAACGCGGCGGTTCGCGATTCCGCTGCACCTGCTCGATGAGCTGGTGGCCGGAGTGGCGATGGATCTGGATCGCGCCGCCACAGGCGCGCCCGATACGTATGCCACGTTCGACGATCTCTACCGTTATTGCTACCTGGTGGCTTCGGTTGTTGGACTGGTTTCGATCCGCATCTTCGGCTATGCGGATCATCGCGCCGAAAAGCTTGCCGAGGAGACGGGCGTCGCGTTTCAGTTGACGAACATTCTGCGCGACGTGGATGAGGATGCGGAGCGGAACCGCGTGTATCTGGCGGAGGAGGATCTGGCCGCGCACGGGCTTACTGCGCAGTCCATTCTCAATCGCAGACCAGGTGCCGTCCCGGGGATTGCCGAGCGCGCGCTGCTTGTGGACTACGCGCGACGCGCAGAGAACTACTACAAGTCTGCAGATAAGCTGCTTCCGCTGATCGACCGCGAAAGCCGGCCGGCGTTGTGGGTGCTGGTGTCTATTTATCATGCGCTGCTCAAGCGTATTGTGCGTGCCAATCATGACGTTTTCAGCCGGCGCGTTTCGGTTCCGCTGTGGCAGAAGCTGGCAATTTTGTGCGTCGGCCTTGTGCGAATGGCCGGGGCGCGGATATCTGTTCGGGTGCGCGGCCGGGTGAACGGATGATGCGGTTTGCGCAATCTGCGAACGAGGATAGCGACGGCCGGGCAGCGGGCAGCGGCAAGGCATCGGTCGCCATTGTCGGAGCGGGTGTGGCCGGTTTGTCGGCTGCGTGCGCGCTTGCCGAAGCGGGATTCCGTGTGCACCTGATCGAACGGCGCGGCTACCTGGGCGGGCGCGCGAGCTCGTATTTGCATCCGGGTGTGAACGAAGTCATCGACAACTGCCAGCATGTGCTGTTCGGGTGCTGCACGAATCTTACGGGATTTTACCGGCGCATCGGGGCAGAACAAAAGATCTATTGGACGAGCGAGATGATGATGATCGAACCGGGCACGCGGCGACGTACGCGGCTTGGCCCCTCGCCGTTGCCCGCGCCGCTGCACGGGTTGCCGCGCCTGCTGACGGCGCAGGCCTTCACGCTTGCGGACAAGATTGCGCTGGCGCGGGCGTTCAGCGCAATGATGCGTGGTGACGATGCCAACTCGAACGAGCCGCTGAGCAAATGGCTTGCGCGGCACGGACAGACGCCGGGTGCGGTGAGCCGCTTCTGGCGGCTCGTGATCGCCAGCGCGCTCAATGCCGAGCTTGATGCTATCGCGGTTCCATATGCGGCCAAGGTGGTTCGGGAGCTGTTCCTCAACTCCGCTTTTGCGGGCGCGATGGGCATGAGCACGGTTCCGTTGAGCGAGCTTTACGCGGAGGCGGAGAGATTTCTGCGCGAGCGTGGCGCCGAGATCCACTTGAATGCGAATGTGGAGTCGGCCGAGTGGGATGAAGAAGTATCGGAGTGGCTGCTTCACACGCGCGATGGCGACATCATTGCCGATTACCTGATTCTGGCGCTGCCATTTGAGGCGACGGCGAAGCTGGTGACGAATCTGCCGCCCGCCGAAGGCGCCGCAGCGCTGCTCAGCACGATCGAGCGGCATGAGCACTGGCCGATCTGCAGTGTGCATCTGTGGTTTGATCGTGAGATCACCGATCTCGATCATGCGGTGCTGCTAGACCGCGAGATTCATTGGATGTTTAATAAGAGCCGGCTGCAGCCATGGCGCAGGACGCAAGGCAGTTACATCGAGCTGCTGGTGAGTACCTCGCGCGCCTTTGCCGCGCTCGATCGCAACCAGGCCATTGCGCAGGCGACAGCCGAGCTTGC
>JASIJX010000030.1 GCA_030049955.1 Acidobacteriaceae bacterium | reverse complement strand
GTGTCTTTTAGCGACTCGCCTTTCTCGATGCTGGAGCTGAGACTCGAGACCAGCGTAGTATCGGCGCCCAGGGCTTTCGCGGCAAGCTCGAAGCTCGTCCTTGTTCTCGTCGATGACTCGTAAAAGAGCAGGGCGAGACGGCGCTTGAGCAGGATGCGGTCGCGGACCAGCGGGTCCATCTGCTCAAGCTCAGTGGCGCGGGCGAGCAGCCGGCCAACTTCGCCCACTGTCAGGTCAAGAACCGAGAGCAGCGAGCCGGGATGATATGGAAATGGAGACTGAGGTGCGGGCGGCGTGGCCAGCGTGCGGCGTACGGGGCTTGCGGCGGAAGTCATGCTTAAAGACAGATTACAGCGGGCAGCTTACAGCAGATAGCTCGCAGCTCACGGAGAACAGTCATCAGTGATCGGCCCATATTTGATGCAGTTGCACTCGTTTTGCCGCAGCGGAACTGGCTGTCTGCTGTAAGCTGCCCGCTGTCAGCTTGTCTTTTCCACCAGCAGCACCTGGTCGTCGCTGTCCACCTCGTGGAACTTCACCTCGATGATCTCGCGGCTGCTGGTGGGCACGTGCTTGCCGACGTAGGTGGCCTCAATGGGCAGTTCACGATGGCCGCGGTCGATAAGGACGCACAGTTGTACGCGACGCGGACGGCCGTGGTCGAACAGCGCATCGAGCGCGGCGCGGATGGTGCGGCCGGTGTAGAGCACGTCATCGCAGAGAATCACGTCGCGGCCTTCAACTTCGCAGCCAATAGAGCCGGCTGTGACGAGCGGCCGAACGTCGGCCGTAGACAGATCGTCACGATAAAACTGGATATCCAGCGAGCCGGTGGCGACAGGGCGCTTTTCGATGGTGGCGATAAGCTTGCTCAGCCGCTCAGCCAGCGGAATGCCGCGGCGCTTGATGCCAATCAGCACCAGGTCCTCGCAGCCGTTGCTTTTTTCCACGATTTCGTGGGCCAGGCGCACGAGCGTGCGTTCAATTTCAGAGGCCGACATGAGGCGGCCTTTTACGCGCAGATTGGGCTTGGTCTCGGTTTCGCTCATGCGTAGGCTCTTGCCCGGATGATACGAGGCGCGGCGCGGGTGGGGCAAGTTGTGGAGAAAGGCAGCAGCGGCGGACAGTTGTCAGGAGACGCCAGCGACGGCAGCGATTTGTCAGAAGCATCTTTTAGACTGACTCGCTGCTTAACTGACCTGGAAAAGGTCGATCCCGTGCGCTTTGCCCAGGTTGCGTGAGTACTTCTTATCAGTTCCATTGTTCCAATGCTCACAAACGCCGAGGCTGCGGCATCGGATTCCGTCGCCTGCAGGATCGTAGAAGGTCTTGGAGGGAGGATCGTTGGCCAGAGCAGCCTCGCGCAAATAATTATCGGCATTCGCAATATCTACAAGATGGGGCCATTCCGAGGTCAGAAAATCGAAGCCGACTGAATCGATCGCCACTGCGTCCATCGACATGAAGACGCTGCTTGGCCAGGCATCATGGAAAGGGGCCATCTGCCATTTGAGTCGTGGCGGACCATCCGCATTGTCGCTTCCATAAAGTCCATCGACGATAAAGAGAATTGTTTTCTCGCCAAGATCCTTATGACCCAAAAAATCCACGAAAGCGGAGTAACTTGCCGATCCGTCCCGGTTATGAGGGAATCCGTCGTGCGCGTTTTTGTGCCAGTCGGTGTAGATGCTGGTCGCACCGAAGAGATTCTTCGCGCAAAGCGTGACACCTGTACTCACATGTCCTTTCAGCAACGCAGCATCGATAAGATACGCAGCCTCAACTACCGTGGTATCGAGGCCTTTCGCGTTACGGCTTGCAAGCGAGAAAGGGATCGCGTTGGGTTTGAACTCGGCCTTCACTCGCCCATCGCCGCCTATATGGTCCACAAAAACGACGCCGGGAAATTCACGGTGAATCTTGTCGTAAAGATTGCCGGGGATAAAACGGCTGGAGTCGAAGATGGTGATCGAGGACTCCGGCACCCCTGCCGGACCGGTCAGCTGCCGGACAAGGGAAAGGATCAAATGGGGCGATGAGTTCAGGCGGTCGATCGTCCCGTGATCGACTGTGTTGTTCAGGTTTGCCTTGATGGCGATCTTCTCACCGGCCTTGTATCCGGCGTGGCCGCGGCCATGAGTGTGGTTGAAATAGTGAAAGATAGCGCTCCACGCATGTTCATCGCTTTTCTGGTCCGTTAAACCACGGAGAGAGCGGGAGACCATGCCATCAATTGCAGACTGGTTGTTGTTGGCGTCTGCCCACCATGACCCTGTTCCGTCCCAGTTCACGGCTGCCGGATCGTGCGCCCAGGTGACTCGGCCGGGAACCACGCCGCGCGGAACGCCTAGCGGGGATGTGGGTTCGAACAGGGAGGAAGGCAGACTGCTGGCGGCTGCGATAGATAGGGCAAATTGCCGGCGCGTCATTTCCATTTTGGTCTCTCCTTTGTCTGCATCTGCTGCGTGCTCACAAATCCGCTACCGTTGTCCTCACCGCATAGTGCGAGTGATGCGTCAGGATGTATGCGTCCGCCTGTCCGCGCCGGCATCGCTTAGTGATTCCCATGAAGTTTTTTGAAATCGAAGTATGCGAGGTTCATTTGCCCTTCGGTAAGGATGTGCACTGTAAGCCTATTGGGACCGCGGGCAAGCTTTACCTTCAGGAGTCCCGGCTCAATGTTCCAGTGGTGCCACTGGCGCCAGGCGACAGGATCATGCGAATTGAAGGTGGACTCAATTTTTAACGGTCCGGTTGCAGGCTCACCGTTCACGTCGAGCGAGATTGTTCCGCCGCGGTTGGAGGTGTAGAGCAGATCCGCGCTGTACCAGCCTGATCGCTTCACATCTACGGTGATGTTGAACCACTCCCCAGGCACTGTCCAGCCCACGTAAAACATGTTCCCTGGCGGCTGGACCCTGTTATATTGCGTGTCGTCAATCGGCGGCGTGCGGTCCATCTTTGTGTAGGAAATGTCTACGCCTTCGCTCATCCGGAATTCATTCAGGTATGAACCGTCGGCCGGGTTAAGCGCTCCGCTGCCGTTGTTCCTGGCGTCGGAATCGTGGTAAGCCACGCCTTCGCCGCCACGATCGTAGTATGCGCAATACACCTTGCCCGGGATCTTCTGCGCACCACCATGATAGCGGCTGTCTTCGTAGGGAGTGCCTTTGTAGTGACCCAGAATCTCGGGCTGTGAAGCGCATCGGGCTCCGGAAGCTGAGAGTGCAAGCAGCATCATCCACAATTGCAGCCTCTTTGGATTCATCGCGTATTGTCCCCGATTTGAAGAACTCATTATGCCTAATAAAACAAACGTTTGTCTATAGGTCGCACAAGGGCACAATCCGCTATTTCGGACGAGGTTGCCGAGGACCCTGAACGCTGCTTTCTCAAGCTGTCCTGCCCCCGAGGCCGACTCTCGGTCTAAAAATGCGTTGTCGCAGTCTAAATACGCGCTATTTTTTACACGATTCCCGTCGCCGCCGCCTGCTCGTGCGCGTGATAGCTCGAGCGCACCAGCGGCCCGGACTCCACGTGCCGAAAGCCCATCTTCAGCGCTTCGGTCTTCAGTTCGGCAAACTCGCGCGGCGTATAGAGGCGCGCCATGGGCAGGTGGTCGCGCGAAGGGCGCAGGTACTGGCCGATGGTCAGGATGTCGCAGCCCACAGCGGCGAGATCGCGGAAGACGGCGAGCAGCTCGTGCGTCTCCTCGCCCAGGCCGACCATGACGCCGGACTTGGTGACCGCTTCGCGGTTTAGGGTCTTGGAGTAGTGAAGTAGCTCAAGAGAACGCTCGTAGCGCGCACCGGAGCGGACGACGCGATAAAGCCGCGGCACCGTCTCGGTGTTGTGATTCAGGATCTCGGGCTGTGCTTCTACAACAATGCGGATGGCTTCCTGATCGCCCTGAAAGTCGGGGATCAGAACTTCGACGCGGCAGCCGGGCGCCTGCCGGCGGATCTCCGCGATGACCATGGCAAATGCACGCGCGCCGCCTACTAGATTGTCGTCACGGTTCACGCTGGTGACCACCGCGTGGCGCAACCCCAACTGAGCCACTGCCTCTGCGACCCGCCGCGGCTCGTCGAAGTCGATCGGCTCGGGCCGGCCTTTTGGCACCGCACAAAAACCGCAGCGCCGCGTGCACAGGTTGCCGAGCATCATGAAGGTCGCGGTCTTGTGCTGCCAGCACTCGCCGATGTTGGGGCACTGCGCGCTTTCGCACACGGTATGCAGCCCGAGCGAGCGGGCCAGGCGCTTGAGATCGTGATAGTTCTCACCCACCGGCGCACGGGCCTTCAGCCATTCCGGCTTGGGCGCGGGCACGCGCCGCGCCGGCTGGATCTGGACCAGATTCGCGGGCGAGGCCCCCGAATCGAACGATGCGCTTGATGCGCTCCACTCGTGGATCACAGGTTTCATTCTATCGGGAGCGGTCCAAAAGGCTGCGTGCCTCGGCAGGCGTGGGGCCGGAAAACCAAGGAATCGTCACGCGCATCTAAGCACACATCTCTGCGGAGACGCCGTCATCAGTACCCTGCGCAGCCCGCATTGGGAGGCAAACGTGAAACCAGACCGTCCGCTGATTATCTCCGTGCTTTGCCTGGCCATCGGGCTGGGCGTGATCCTCGGCTATTGCAATGGCACTTCGAGCTTGTCCGCCGCATATCCATTCTCAGGCACCGTGCTCCATGTCAATATCACCACCGTCGGTGTCGGCGTACTGGGCGGTCTGTTTCTCACGGGCCTGGGGCTTCTTCTGCTGGTGTGGTCGTTCATTGCCGCGATCGTGAGCCAGATCGGGCTGATGATGGATTCCGATGCAGCCCCAGACCGGCTGCTGGAGTAGCGATCACTGAAGTAGCGCTCATCAAGCGCGATAAACGCACTTGCGGCGCGAATCTTCGCCAGACTCTCTGGTGATGTTCAGCGCAGATTGTCGCGCACCTCAGTCCGCATCAGGTACAGGAAGAAAACCAGGTTGAGCAGACCCTGCACCAGCGCCGAGGGCGCGTGCGTACGCGAGAACTGGTAAAGAAAAAGGCCAATGAGCATGACAACCGCGGCCAGCGTGAGCGCCCACGCCCAGCGCAAGAGCATCAGCAGCCCCAGGCCAGCGGCGATGAACAGCACCGGGAACACGAGATACAGTGGCGGAAAATGCCGTGTGACCACTCCAAGGATGACGACGCCGGCGAGAATGAGCATGTAGAAGCCGATGGCGGCGAGCGCTGGAAAACGGAACAGCGCGCCTGCCGGCACCTGCGGCCCGTTGTGATCGCCGGACCCGCCTGCGCCAGGTCCCTTTTGCAGCTCGTTATGGTGCTCGCTTTGTGGTTGGTCGCTCATAGTGTGTGCAGATAGGCCAGCAGGTCCTGGAGTTGGTCGTCTGTCAGCGGCGTGGCCGGCATCATGCCGTAGCCATGCAGGATTCTATCGGTTAAGCGCTCGTCGGTGGGCGGTGCTCCGCTGGGCATCGACTTGATTTTAGTAATGGCCTGCAGCCCGGGACCGTGGAGCGGATGCGTCGTTGTGGGGTGATGGCAGCGTGCGCAGTTGGCCTGAAAAACAGCCGCGCCGCGCGCCTCCTGCGCGGTCCACTCTGAAGCGGGTTTCGAAGGCGGCAGCGGTTTGCATCCGGCGAGGATGGCCGCGATCGCAGCCACGCCGGATATCCGGGCGCTGCGAAGCAAAAAATGGCGAGAGTACATCTGGTTCAATGATATAGGGCGAAAAAGATGGATTTGGCTCATCATCACGCATCATTTCACCAGCCTGCCTCCCTTGCCTTCCCGAAATGGGGCTAAACAAGGCGAGGAGTTACTCTTGTGGTACTGTGCAACACGGCGTTGGCCGATATAATCTAAACATCCGTTGTGGAAATCTGGGCACAATGTGGAAAATGAGGAAATCGCTATGAGCTACGTACACTTCCGGTTTCAGGAAGAAAAGCTAGTTCAGGCGCTTGCGTTCTTTTCACTTCAGGGCATCAGCGACCTCACGAAGCTCAAAGCCTCGAAGCTCCTCTACTTCGCGGATAAGATCCATCTCAATCGCTATGGTCGTCCGATTACCGGAGATACTTACGCGTGCATGGATCGCGGCCCCGTCCCTTCGATCTCTCTCAATGAGATGAACGAGGCAATTGCTCCTGAAGAATCCACGGATCAGCCAGCACTTCTGAAAGTGCTCGATGTAAAGCGCGGTTCCATTTACCCAGTGTTCACGATCAAGCATGAACGGCTCTTCGATCCTGAGACTTTTTCTAGGAGTGAGCTAGAAGTTCTCCATGAGGTTGCGAACAACTATGGAAGATTGCCCGCAGGGCGTCTGATCGACTTGACTCACAAAGAACCCGCATGGACAACGGCCAATGAGCACCGCGCCCAAGGCAGCAGCGCCCCAATGCCATTTGAAACTCTTTTCGATGCCTCCAATCGTGACATGTTGGAATCCGTACTACACGACCAGCGGGAAGAGATTGAATGGGACAGCATTTTGGCTGGCGATTGCTAATGGGCTCCCGTGAAACTTCCCAAGCAACTCCTAGCCAGCCATTTTGAGATCTCATTCCAACGCGGAACCATCATCAAGTTCCTCATGACGGACCCCGACGATCCGGCGATCAAGAGCCGGCCCAAATACGCACTAATCGTCGGACGCGATTGCTCAGAATCAGAGAGCTTCCTTTTACTCACCACTTCGAAGCTCGACAAATTAGAACCATTCCGGAAACGTTTACCGGAGGGGTTCTATGATTTCGCAGTGGGAAGCTATGCATGGGTGACGATGCCCACCACGCTTGATCTCCGCAAAGTGCGCACATATCCACGCGAGGAGCTCATCAACAAAATGAATGATGGAGTTCTAAGATTCGAGTGCCAGCTCTCTGAAGACGAGATGTCGGAAATCGACGCAAAGCTCAGAACCTCAAAAACGATTGAGGTAAGAACGCTTCGACGCATAGTATCAGCAGTTTCATAGTTGTGGATTTTAGCTCGAGTTCCTCACTCCGATGCGCCAATCGCCTCCACAATCTGGTCGAGCGCCTGAAATTCGGCCTGGCTGCCGGGGCGGCGCGCGTTCAGCATCACGGTAAAGGCTATGGTCTGGCCGCTGGCCGCGGTCATATAGCCGGTGATGCAACTGGTTTCGTTCAGCGTGCCGGTTTTGGCCCACATTTTGCCAGCCAGCGGCGAGTTGCGGAACCTGCTCTCCAGGGTCCCGTCTACGCCGGCAATGGGGAACGTATCGCGCCATTGCTCGCCCCAGGGCTGATGCGCGGCGTAGATGAGCAGTTTGGTCAGCGCGCGCGGCGCGATGCGGTCATCGGGGCTAAGGCCGGATCCGTCGTAGAAGAAAAAGTCGCCGTCGTCGATGCCCGCGTTCACCAGGAATTGCCGCACCACGCGCGTGCCCTGCTCGAAGCTGCCGGCCGTGCCTTCGAGCTTGCCCAGCAGGCGCAGCAGCAGCTCGGCGTGCAGGTTCTGGCTGGTCTTGTTCAACACCTTGATGTCTTCGGCCACGGGAACGGAGATGTGCGCAGCCAGTACGCGGCGATTGTTGACGGGCGCAGAGACACTGGTAATGCCGGTCGGCGTGAACTGCAGCGGCTGTTCGCGTTCGCCGGCAAAGTTGCCGGTCTCCTGCGATACGAGATGGCGCGACTCCGCGCCGCCGTTAACCAGAACGCCGCGGCTGGTGAGCGCCGTCTTGAATGCGGCGGCGGTAAACTCGGCCGGATCTTCGACGGCCAGCTCTGCATGCAGGCCGGCGGCGGGCGCGGTGCCCCAGGTGCGCACCAGCATGGAGCCGGGCTCGCGGCTCACGCCGGGCTGTGCGGCCTGGCCTGGCGCGGCGATCGTCATGCGGTTGTCGAGCGTGAAGTAATCAACGGCCGGCGTCCAGGTGGCGGCAGTTGCACCGGCGGTTGCGGGGTCGGCGGCGAGCGAAAGCTGAACGGTGTTGTCATTAAACGTGAGCGCAGAAATGGGCGCGCCGTAGGACCATTGCAGATCGTTCCAGCTCCACGCCTCCCCGTAAGGCTCGTCGACAAAGAAGCTGTCGTCGCCAATGACGTCGCCGGTGACGGTGCGGACACCGGCCTGCTCCACCTGCTGGGCGAGCAGGTCGAGGACAGTCATGGGATTGGGGGCCGGATTGGGCGCAGCGCTTTGGCCAGGTGTAGTCGCGGGCGGCGGCGCAGTGCTCTGCCCGGGTGCTGCCGGTTCCTGATACGGGTAAACGCGCGCGCTCAACGTGGGGTCGCCCACGCCCAACAGGACGAGGTCGCCATTCAGCGTACCGCCTGCGTCGATGTCGCCGTCGGCGACGACGTAAGTGGTCCAGGTGAGGGAGTCAACAGGCAAGAGAGCAAAGGCTGCTGCCGTCGTGGTCAGTTTGGCGTTCGAGGCAGGCGTGAACAGCCGGTCGTCGTTGAGGCCATAGAGCGATTGTCCGCTGAGCGAGACGACGCTGATGCCGAACTGCGCGTGGCTGACCGCAGGCGCAGAGAGAATGGCGTTAATGCGGTCGGCCAACGCGTTGTTGCCCGCGTGCTTGGCTGGCGGAGCGTGATGCTCAGCCGGGGCCGTCGCAGGGACCACGAGGACGAGAGGCGAAAGAGCAACGGCCGCCATCCACAGCGCAGAACGCACGCGCGTAAAGTTCATGCCCGAGAGTGTAGCAGGCTCACTAGCCATCGGACGTCATAGCGTGGCGTCGTACCATCGAGGGGAATGGTGAGACAAGCGGCAACATGGCGGCTGCGTACGCGCACGCTCGAGCTGGGCCGGCGCACGCTGGTAATGGGCGTGGTGAACGTTACGCCGGATTCGTTCAGCGACGGCGGGCTTTTTCTTGGCCCTGAAGCTGCCGTGGCTCATGGGCTGAAACTATTGGATGAGGGCGCGGATTTGCTGGATCTTGGAGCCGAAAGCACGCGGCCCGGTTCGCAAGTAAGTTCGCGGGAAAGTTCACGTGCAGGCGGCGCAGATGCCGCCGTGAGCGCCGAAGAAGAACAGGCGCGGCTGCT
>JASIJX010000264.1 GCA_030049955.1 Acidobacteriaceae bacterium | reverse complement strand
CGAGGTGACGGTGACCAACTCCGGCAGCCGCGCCGGCGACGAAGTGGCGCAGCTCTACCTCAGCTTCCCGCCGGTAAAGGGCGCTCCGTTGCGCGCATTGCGCGGCTTTGAGCGCGTCCACCTCGCGCCAGGCGCTTCGCAAAAGGTCACGTTCCAACTCAAACCGCGTGACCTGAGCATGGTCACCGAAGCCGGCGAGCCCATCATCGCCGCCGGCGAGTACACAATCTCGGTCGGCGGAGGACAGCCCGGCACAACCGCGCCGGTCGTCCCCAGCCGCTTCAATGTGCAAGGAACAGTAACGCTGCCGGAGTAACTTTTTTCGTGCCCCATCCTTTCTGCGGCTTCATCGCGGAAAGGGTGGGACCGCCCGCGTAAGAGGGGCATCTCCTCTCACGACGCTGGAAGCACAGCGCGGAAACTCTGCACCCGCTACATTACCGCCGTCGCCCGCGCCTGCTCTTCCTCCACCAGCTCCCGCATCTTCAGATACACAGCATTGGTCCAGCCGAACCCGATCACGTTCTGCGTGTAACCCGTAGTGACGGTGACATTCGCATTGCCGGCCTCCACGTTGTATTTTTCGCGGATCGTGCCATCGCTGGCGAAGCCCTGGTCGACCGTGGCGTTGAAGTGCGCAGCGATCCGCGCCGCATCGCTGCGGTAGCCAGTCGCGTCCAGGCCATCGACGGCAATCCAGTTCGTCGGCGCCCAGCCGTACGGCTCGTCCCATTGCAGCCCGGTGTCAGTGTTGCTGGTCGAAAGCCCGCCGGGGCGCTCGAAGATGCTCAACTTCGCTTCCATCCATTTTGCTTCCTCGCGCGTCGCCACGCCGGCCCACAACGGATAGAGCGAAGTGATGAAGGCGTAATCGGACGAACGCGCATGGACAAAGTCGTAATCGGCAAACACGCCCTCGCGCGCGCGCCATAAATAACGCTGCATAGCAGCGTCGCGCGCCCGCGCGCGACGGTCCCACATCTGGGCATCGCGCGCGTTGCCGAGCAGATAAGCAAAGTGCTCCATATCGCGCTCGTAGCGGTAGAGCAGGCTGTTGAGGCAGACAGGCGCATAGTCTTGCGTCGCGCCGGAGAACGGCCCGAAGCGGTCGCTGGTGTCGAACCCGGACTCGCGCATAGCACGATCGCCATGGTAGAAGTTCCCACTTAGCCGATAGCCACCATACCAGGCGCGCATGCACACCACGCTCGCATTCACGTCGCAGCTGGTCTGCTTGAGCCGCGCGGCCTCCCGTGCGTCAGGATGCTCGGAGCCGCGCACAAGAAATCCGGCCGAAGCCGGCGTGGGATGAGCCACGAGTGCCCGGATGATATCGGGATAGTAGGTGCTGGCGTCGGCCATCTCCGGCACTGGTCCGAAGCCGTAGTCCCAGTAGCGCGCAAGACGCGTCGCGCCGGCACGGTGCTCGGGCCGCGTCCACAGGGAATACCCTTTCGCGGCCAGCTCATAGGCATGCTCAAACCAGTCGTGCCTGGCCACGCGGCCGACCGGCGTAGCCGCAAAGCTGGCGGGATTTTCAATTACCAGCCGGATCATCGAAGTCAGAAACGGCGGCTGCGAGCGCGTCAGGTAGTAAGTACGGTTGGCATTCAGAATGCCGCCGTATTCCTCGATCTCGAACAGAAAATTGTCGACAATCCCTTTGGCCAGCGCCTCGCGGTGTTCGGCCTCAAGCCCAAGCAATATGAAGTACGAGTCCCACCCGTACATCTCATTAAAGCGTCCGCCAGGGACAACGTAAGGATTGGGCAGGTAAAGCAACCCCTGCGTGGGCAGTTCCTCCGGGCGTACATCAGCGAGCTTTTCAATCGGCTTCGGAAGATTCAGCACGCGAACGTGACACTGCTGCACCACCGCGGTCACATCCTTGGGAGTCGCAAAGCCGTAGGGAAGATAAAGCACCGGCGATTCTGTGACTTTGGGATCGACCAGCGAATGGCAGTCGGTCATCGAGCGGATGAGCGAGTTCCAGGAGGCGTGGATGTAGCGCAGAGTGGCTTCAGGATCGGGGGTTCCGGGAGCCTGCGTACCCGCCGCCTGAGCTCCGGTAACCTGAGCGGCAACCTGCGTATTGGCGGCGAGCGCCGCCAGAAGAAGGACAACTGAAGCGAGCTTCATCGGGTTTGAGAACATCGGCAGGAGCGAGCGATACAGATGCAGGAAGTGTATCGCGGCGGGCGGTTGGCGCGGCCCTATAAGCGCTCGTGCCCCATCCTTTCGGCGGCTCTATTGCCAAAAGGGTGGGAGACCACAGTCGTCAACTCTTACGCGTACCGCTTCTGGTGCCAGGCCCAGGCGGTGCGCAGGATCGAGTCAAGATCCGTATAATGCGGCTTCCAGCCTAGCTCGCGGATGGCCTTCTCGGAGCTCGCGACCAGCACCGCGGGATCGCCCGCGCGACGCGGATGGACCTCGGCAGGAATAGGATGGCCGGTTACGCGGCGTGCAGCTTCGATGACCTCGCGCACGCTGAAACCCTGTCCGTTACCCAGGTTGTAAATCAGCCGGTCATGCTTTTCCAGAGCCTCCAGCGCCAGCAGATGGGCATCTGCCAGATCCGAAACATGGATATAGTCCCGGACACAGGTGCCGTCTGCAGTCGGATAATCGGCGCCATAGATCTTGATCGACTTGCGACGGCCGAGAGCGACGTCGAGGACAAGCGGAATCAGATGCGTCTCCGGTTCGTGCGCCTCGCCGCGGACAATGCCGTTCGGGCCTTCCTGGGCGCCGGCCACGTTGAAGTACCGCAGCGACGCATAGCGCAGGCCATGAACCCGGTTGAGCCAGGTGAGAATCTGCTCAACCAGGAGCTTCGAATGGCCGTAGGCGTTCGTCGGTTCCAGGCGAGCGTCTTCGCGGATGGGCACCGACTCCGGCTCGCCGTAAACGGCGGCAGTCGAGGAGAAAACCAGCCTCCGCGG
>JASIJX010000263.1 GCA_030049955.1 Acidobacteriaceae bacterium | reverse complement strand
CGCATCCGTAAGTAAATTGGCGACCCTTCTCCGCGACCGTGAAATCACATCGCTTGCATTGACTCAGATGTACCTTGCGCGCCTCAAGCGCTACGACTCTAAACTCCACTTCGTCATCACGTTAACCGAAGAGCGGGCGATCGCGCAGGCGAAGAAGGCTGATGAAGAAATTGCGGCCGGGAAATATCGCGGGCCGTTGCATGGGATTCCGTGGGGCGCGAAAGATCTGCTGGCTGTGAAGGGCTACCCGACGACTTGGGGCGCAGGCGGGTTCGAGCACCAGAGCTTTGATGAAGACGCGACGGTGGTGCAGCGGCTTGATGAGGCGGGAGCGGTACTGGTGGCCAAGCTCACGCTGGGCGCGCTGGCGATGGGCGATAAATGGTTCGGCGGGCGCACGCGGAATCCGTGGAACCCGGCGCAGGGTTCGAGTGGGTCGTCAGCGGGGTCGGCTGCGGCTGTTGCTGCGGGCTGCGTGGGCTTTGCGATCGGGTCGGAAACGCTGGGGTCTATTTCATCGCCTTCGACGCGGTGCGGTGATTCCGGACTGCGGCCGAGCTTTGGGCTGGTGCCGCGGACGGGCGCGATGGCGCTGAGCTGGACGATGGACAAGCTTGGGCCCATCTGCAGGTCGGTTGAGGATTGTGCGCTGGTGCTCGAGGCGATCGCGGGGCCGGATGGGAAGGATTTGTCGGCGGCGCAGACTGCATTCCGCAGTTCGCCGGAAGTTGCGTTGCCCGCGCTGCGTGTGGGCTATCTCAAGTCCGAATTCGATCCGCAGTCTGAGCCTAAACCAGCCGAAGCTGCGCCTGACGAAACGGCCGAAGAGAGATTGAAGCGGGAAGAGGCCGATAGGACGGCGCGCGAGGACTATGATCGCCGCGTTTACGACCGACGCTATGCGCTGGCCGCGCTGGACAAGCTGCGGTCGATGGGCGTGAATCTTATTCCAGTCGAGCTGCCCAAGCTGCCCTGGGATGCGATGGTGCCGCTGCTCACGGCCGAAGCCGCCGCAGCGTTTGACGAGCTGACGATGACGGGCCGCGATAAGCTTTTGACCGAGCAGGGACCAGAGGACTGGCCAAATGCTTTTCGGATTGCGCGCTTTTATCCGGCAGTCGAGTACATACAGGCCAATCGTGCGCGCCAACTCGGCATCCAGCAGATGCACGAGCTATTTGAAAAAGTCGATGTAATCGTTACGCCATCGACCGATTTGCAGTTGATTGCGACGAATCTCACGGGCAATCCGGCGGTGATTGTGCCGAACGGCCTGCGCGGCGCCGATGCGCCCGCGCCGCCGGTCGTCGACGATGGCGATCACGACAACATCGGCGGTCCGGGCACGCCGGTTTCGATTACGTTTCTGGGTGGCCTCTATCAGGACGCGAAGGTGGCTGCGTTCGCGCAGGCGTATCAGGAGGCCACTGGGTTTCATCGGCTTCATCCAAAGCTGGATTGAGGGTGATTGCGATGTCCAGGAGCGCCATACTCCTGTTGGGCTGTCTGGACAGCGTACGAGCAACTCGCACTTTTCG
Organism: Acidobacteriaceae bacterium; assembly: GCA_030049955.1. Next base: position 5,021 of record JASIJX010000263.1, on the reverse strand, counting down.
AGCGGTGGCTAAAAGATCTGTATTCCAACGACCAAGGCACCCCAGCGGGGACGGTACCCAACGGACGACGGGCCTGTTGTCAGGGGTAGTAGGCCGGCGCTACAGATTCGCGCTGCTCTTTAGAAGATTCGGTAGCTCAGGCCTACACTGCCGCCATAGGGATGAAGGTTTGGGTTCGCCACGCGCCAGTCCTGATATTCGAAATCGAAGGCACGCAAGGTCAACTTATGGCTCAACCGGTAATCCACGCCGCCGCCGAATGCCATGGCGGTCGCCTTGCCACTCAGGTCCGACATGCTGCCCCAGCCAATAAGGTACTTGCCGTAGGGCGTGAATCCATGGATCTCGCGGATGGGCACGCGCGGCCCGATCATGTAGGTGTTCTGGTAGACGCCGGCGTACTGGTTCCAGTGCAACCAGCGGCCCTGGGCTTCGATCTGAATCCAGCGCGTAAATTCGGCGTCGACGTAGGCGCCCAAGCCGAAGAGTTTTTGTGGGCTGGCCTCCGCGCAGCATCCGTTCCCCTGATAGTCGGGCTGAAACATCGAGCCTTCGCCGCCGGCCTTGATTGCTACCTGGCTGGTGTGGGCGGAAGGCGCTACTTGCGCGGGACAATATGCCGCACATCCCGCAACCAGAAAAACAAGCCAAACAACGCTTAAACGTTTCATGGGCAAAAGGCTTTCAGTTGCACCGGTCTCCGGCTCGCTCGATTCTAAATCCTCGGGTTGAGCCAAATTCGGGCTTCAGGTCAAAAGGGTTTGATGCGAAAAGCGAAGCCGCCCGAAATGGGCGGCCTGCCAGTTCGGAGCACCTATTGCGGAGGCTGTGCAACTGCGGTCCCCTGCGCCGGAGCCTGATCGGCAGCCGGCGGGGCTGTGGGCTGGGTAGCATTCGGTTGTGCCGCACCCTGATCTGCGGCTGGAGCTGCCCCAGGTTGCGATGCATCCGGTTGTGCGGCGTTGGGCTGAGCCCCGTTTGGCTGGGGGGCGGCGCCCTGATCGCCTGCCGGCGCGGCCGCCGGCTGCGCGGAAGCCACATCGTAACGCTGCAGCTTGAAGAAAATCGGCGTCACTTCGAACGGCATCTTGTCACGCGCATTCAAGGGCGCATAGTGCTTGGCGTCCAGCATATGCACCTTGTCGTCCCAGGGATCGATCTTCAGCCAACTCCCCAGCGGAAAAGCCGCCGTCTGGCTCAGGTCGTCCCAGTTGAGCGCCGGGGCCATGTGCTCCAAGGAGCTCATCCAGGGTGTGCCGTCAGGCCTGAGCAGCGAGTCGCCGAGCTTGGGCGTGTTCAGCGCCTTCAGCGCCGGGCCGCGCTGTTGCAACTGTGCGTAGAACAGGCCCGCATTGCCGAGCCTGTCCTTGTACATGGAGTTCTGGAGATACTCCAAGGCTTTCTTGGCGGCCGCCTCGTTGTCGAGGTCGGAGTGGTTCAGGTCGATCCGCTGGAAGGACGCCTGGTCGGGGAACAGCAGGCGATCATTGAAGGCGTAGCGCGTATCGATGTGGTGCCCGAGCGCGATGTGCGCCAGCTCCATGGCGACGACCGAAGCGATGGCTTCTTCGCTGGGCAGCGAATCGATCAACCCTTTACTCACCAGGATGGTATTGCCTACCGTCGTTGCTTCGATCGTGTCGGTCAAGAGCACGCGGCAGTGAATCTGGTCGGTGAAGGCAAGATTGTTCGGCACTACCAGGTTGATGACGATCTGGCCGAGAACCTTGTCTTCGTATCCGCCGGAGCTGAGCGGCGCCACAAGGCCAGCTTCTACCAGGCGGTCGATGACATTGTTTTCCGCCTGCGCTACCCACATGCGCGAGGCCTGCAGCGGACTCACATCCTGCGAGTCGTCGCTCTTGTCCACCGCGTCATCCACCTTGACGCTCACGTTCTCGCTCTCGCGCGTGGGCAGCTTTAAGGAATAACCCCAGAAGTGCGTTTGCGCCTTCAGGCCCTCGCCCTTCTCGCCTGCCAGCTGCGACTCCTCGACGTAGATGGCCACGGGCAGCCAGACGTCAGGCTGTACGTTCATGCGCCAACTGTCAAAGTGGAAATAACGCCGCGAATCGTCCTCGTCGGTGGGGCCGGTGTAGGTGCCATTGAACCGGACGACATTGCCGCCCTGGTCTTCAATCCAGATGCGCCCATAGAAGCGGCCCATGCCTTTCACGGTCGGCTTGGGATGCACGTCGAAGACCCACGTCCGCACGCTGCCGAGGAACTCGGGCCGCACGAAGCTGAACACGTAGTGCTGCATGTCGAAGCCGGAGGGGTCGATGAACATCATCTGCATGAAGCCGGTGGGATTGTAAACGTAGCTGCGATCAAGCCCGAGCGCCCGGGTCAGGCTGGTAATCGAGCCCAGAGAACCCTTAAAGAATCCCTGCTTTGCCTGCTCGCGCGGAGTGTAGGTGCGGTCAACGAACACTTTGCTGAAGTCCACGCGGCTGAGCATGTACTGGTCGCTGACGGGAACCTCGTACAGCTTCACGTCGGGCCGCGTGTCCTGGATGTAGGTTTCGACAAGCGGCGTACGCTGCTGGATCTCTTTGATGAGTACCTTCTCCCGAGCGATTGCCCGTTGCACCAAGGCGGTCTGATCCGCCGTCAGTTGCCGCGTCTGTTCATATCTGGGGGCCTTAACCTTCTTCGCGTACGCGCAGGCAGAGCCCATGGCGATAAGAACGACGAAGGTATGAGGGATCTTGCGAAGTTTCATTGAGAGCTCCTGAATCACGTTCCTGGATAAGTTCCTGCAAGCGTCTATTACGGCGGTCCGAAGTTTCGCGCCGGGTGGCCGGGCCTAACCAAGGTAATGCGAAGTTGCCAGTGTTGCAGCCTTGCCTGTATTGCTACATTCCTCGTTCCGATGCTACGCCAATTGGAACTTAATCGTGATGTTGGTGGTCAGATCGACCGCACGGCCATCCCTTGTGGCCGGACGGAAGCGTATCTGTTCGGCCTCCCGGCGGGCTTCCTGGTCGAGCCCGTGGCCCAGGCTGTGCAAAACTTCCCGCACCACCACCTGACCGTTAGCCAGGAAGGTGACGCGCAGCACCACATCGCCCTCGATGTGCAGTTGCTTTGCCTCAGCCGTGTACTGAACCTGCGGTTTCGAGATCACCTCGAGGTTGGTGGAAGCCGGCTGAACGTTCTGCTGGCGCATCGCAGGCGCGGCAGCTTCCGTTGGAATGCCCGCCGAACCCACCTTGCCGTATGTACCCGCATTTGCGGTTCCAGTTGCGCCCGGAATGCCGGCCGAGGCGACTTTGCCCTCCATGCCGGCATTCGAGCCATACCTGGTGCCGTTGCCGATTCCTGTTGAGCCGACGACGCCATGCGGCGCCACGGCCGGTCCCTGCGTTCCCCCGTAAGGATTCCCAATCGCGGCTATCGTTGCCGGCCGCCTTGCATTGGGGTTCGGTGTCGCGCCAAAGGTCTCGCCTAAGTGCACCGGCGCCGTAGATGGATGAACCTGCGGGTTTTGTGCCGGCATGGCCGCCGTCAGCGCCGCTTTGGGCTGCGGAGCCTCCACAATAGACGGCTTGGCCTGCTTCATTTCAGGCAGTGCGGCCTTGGCTTCCATCTGGAGGGGCTTTGGCTCAGGTGGCTTGGGCTGGGGCAGCTGGATCTTCGGCGCCTCCATTTCCAGCTTCGGCATCTTGGGCGGAGGCGGCAGCTTGGGTGTGATGGGCTTGATCTTCGGTGGAGGTGGCGCCTGATCGGGGACAACCAGCTCGGTCATCTCATAATGCTGTTGGATGACACGCTTAGCCATCATTCCGGCGATCAGAACGGTTCCCAGGATGGCCAGGTTAATGGCCGAACTGGTCACAAACGACGTCATTCGCCCCTCGGGCTCGGGCAGGAGCCCGAAGTTCAACCCCCCTGGGGAAGTACGCATTGCCATCGTCTAAGATCCTCGCTTAAGCTCCGCGACCAACGCGGGTCTTTCTTGAAACTTAGTTGATCAAAACTGCAATCAATCAGCCCAGCAATCGGCGTACCAAAGAGAGACGCGCCGAACGCGCGTATGGTTTTGGCCTGCCGTGCGGCAAACCGCAGGAATTTCGTTGGTTTGAATCAGCCTTATGGTCCGGTAAAAAACGCCAGAGCACCTCTCTTGCTGACGCAGAATGCGGGGAAGACACAACTTGCGACCGTGTTCGCCGAAAATTGGGGTTCTCCAATCCCTCACCAAGGCGACGGCCGACGGCTTGCGCCGGGCTGGCAGGTCACGTTGGCGTACACCTAGGTCGCTGTTCAATTGCTGCTTACGGGTCTTTCGGGACTTTGTTTCACGGTATGGAGGTAAAAATTTCCTACGTTTCCTGTTTTGCTACGAGTTCTGAGCCGACATTGCTTGGGGATGACCGGTGAGTTGCATTTTGCGCCGGTTTATCACCATGTTCTGCCGGTCCATCTACCCTGATATAGACTCAAGGTTACCCAAAGTGTTCCGGGAAGGACAGTTATTTCGTGAGGATTCTGGTTACCGGCGGTGCCGGGTATATTGGCGGGACTGTTGCCACGCTGCTGACTGAAAAGCGGCATAAGGTTTTCATTTATGACAACTTGAGCCATAGCCGCCGCGATCTTCTCCCGGCCGGCGTCGAACTGATCGAGGGTGAGCTGGCCGACCGGGAAAAGCTGGAGCGGTTATTTCGCTCCGCGCGCGAGGCGGGCGAGCCCTTTGACGGCGTTCTCCATTTCGCTGCCCTGATTGAGGCCGGCGAATCGATGCAGAAGCCGGAGCTTTATTTCCGCAACAACACCGCTTCCACGCTTGCACTGCTTGAGGCCATGCTGGCCGAAGGGCCGCGGAGGCTGGTTTTCTCCTCGACTGCCGCCGTTTACGGCGAGCCGGAGTCGGTGCCCATCCGCGAAGACGCTCGCCTGGAACCGACGAACGCCTACGGCCATTCGAAGCTCCTGGTTGAGCAGATTCTCACCTGGCTCAACCGGGTTCATGGCCTGCGCTATGCGTCGCTGCGGTACTTCAACGTGGCCGGCGC